>NZ_PTFE01000049.1:0-60061 GCF_002936975.1 Bradyrhizobium sp. AC87j1 | reverse complement strand
CGCGCCTCGGCGGTTGGACCGGATACTACGGTAAACCAGGACCCATCACGATCCTCCAGGGCCTGTTGGCCCTCAGGGCCATGCTCAGCGGCTGGAGGATCGCTCGCGATGTGTGAATCAAATAGGGTCAAGCCGGGGCACGACACCGGTGGTGTAGCGGCAGCCCGCCCCTACCCGATTCCCCGGCCGAACTTGTTCGACTTCGGGAAACCCTTCGGCGGCAGGCGGCCGGCGTCGGCGCGGGTGCCTTGCCACTCCGCCAGCTCCTTCATGGTCGCCGAGAATTCGCGGCCCGCGGAGTCCTTCCAGGTCAGGCCCGCCTTGGCCTCGAACACGGCGACGTCGGAGAGATCGCCGTCCTTGTACTTCTGCAGCCGCACGCCGCGGCCGCGCGCCATCTCCGGCACCTGGTCGAGCGGGAAGATCAGCATCTTGCGGTTCTCGCCGATGACCGCGACGGTGTCGCCCAGCACTTCGGTAACCACGCGCGCCTCGTTCGGCATGTCGACGTTGAGGACCTGCTTGCCCTTCTTGGTGGTGCCGACGCAATCGTCCTCGTTGACGACGAAGCCCTGGCCCTCACTGCTCGCGACCAGGAATTTGCGTCCGCCCTTGTTGACGAACAGCGCGACGGGCGCCGCCTCCTGCTCGAGGTCGATGAACAGGCGGATCGGCTCGCCGTGGCCGCGGCCGCCTGGCAGCTTGGCGACATCGAGCGAGTAGAACTTGCCGTTGGTGGCGAACAGCAGCAGCTTCGAGGTCGTCTCGGCGAAAAACGCAAAGCCGAGCTTGTCGTCCTGCTTGAAGGCGAGCCCCGAGAGATCCTCGACATGGCCCTTCATGGTGCGGATCCAACCCTTGTCGGAGACGACGACCGTCACCGGCTCGCGTTCGACGAGGGCCTCCTCCATCGCGGCGAGATCGTGCTCGGGCGCGTCGGCAAAAGTGGTGCGGCGTTTGCCGAGCGGCGTCTTCGGTCCGAACATGTCGCGGACCTTGCCGACCTGCTCGCCGACCTTCTTCCACTGCTCGGTTTCCGAGGCCAGCACCGCGTTGATGCCCTTGAGCTCGGCACGGAGGTTCTTGTCCTCGGTGCGGATCTCCATCTCCTCGAGCTTGCGCAAGGAGCGCAGGCGCATGTTGAGGATGGCTTCGGCCTGCACCTCGGTGAGCTTGAACTCCTTCATCAAGGCCGGCTTCGGCTCATCCTCGGTGCGGATGATCTTGATGACCTTGTCGATGTTCAGATAGGCGATCAGGAAGCCGCCGAGGACTTCCAGCCGGTGCTCGATCTGGGCCTTGCGGTAGTTGCTGCGGCGGATCAGGACGTCGCGCAGATGGTCGAGCCATTCGCGCAAGCACTCGGCCAGCCCCACCACCTTGGGCACGCGGCCCTTGATCAGCACGTTGAGGTTCAGCGGGATCTTGTTTTCGAGCTCGGTGAGACGGAACAGCGATTCCATCATCAGCGCGGGATCGACGTTCTTCGATTTCGGCTCGATCACGATGCGGACGTCTTCGGCCGACTCGTCCCTGATGTCGCCGACCAGCGGCAGCTTCTTCTGGTCCAGCAGCTCGGCGACCTTCTCGATCAGCCGCGACTTCTGCACCAGGAAGGGAATCTCGGTGACGACGACGACCCAGGCGCCTCGCGCGCCCTCCTCCTGCTCCCACCGCGCGCGAACGCGGAACGAGCCGCGGCCGGTCGTGTAGGCTTCGGCGATGGCCTGCTTGGAATCGACGCAGATGCCGCCGGTCGGGAAATCGGGCCCCTTGACCCACCGCATCAGTGCCTTGGACTTGGCGTCGGGCTTCTCGATCAGATGCAGCGCGGCTTCGCAAAGCTCGGCCGCGTTGTGCGGCGGGATCGAGGTCGCCATGCCGACCGCGATTCCCTGCGCGCCGTTGGCGAGCAGGTTCGGGAAGCCGCCGGGCAGCACGACCGGCTCCTTCGACTGGCCGTCGTAATTGGCGCGGAACTCGACGCCGTCCTCATCGATGCCGTCGAGCAGAAGCCGCGCGACGTCGGTCATGCGCGCTTCGGTGTAGCGGTAGGCGGCGGGATTATCGCCGTCGATATTGCCGAAATTGCCCTGGCCGTCGACCAGCGGATAGCGCGAGGAGAAATCCTGCGCCAGACGCACCATGGCGTCGTAGATCGCCTGGTCGCCGTGCGGATGGAACGAGCCCATCACGTCGCCGACGATTTTTGCGGATTTCTTGAAGGCCGTGCCGGGGTCGAGCCTGAGCAGGCGCATGCCGTAGAGGATGCGCCGGTGAACCGGCTTCAGACCGTCGCGCGCGTCGGGCAGCGCGCGGTGCATGATGGTGGAGAGCGCATAAGCGAGATAACGCTCCTCGAGCGCTTCACGCAGCGGCACCTCGTGAATTTCGGCCGGCTCTTGCGGCGGAATCAATCGTTTTCCCATGCCGCCCGGTTAAACCGTGGAAGCGAATCGGGCAAGGATGGATTGGTTCCCTGTGGGCGGCTAATGCCCCGCCCAGCCGGCTGTCACGGTCTGGGTCTGGGTCCCACCAGGCGTTTGGGCCGGCGCCGGCATGTTGGTCAGGCACCGCCGGGCGGCCTCGATTTCAGCCTCCGTCGCTCCCTTCGACCGCGCCCATGTCTCTGCGGCCGCAGCAGAATATTTCGCCACATAATACCGGACGACCGTGCAGGACGCCCGGCGAAACACGCCGGGTTGCGGCTCGCCGGCCATGGCATCAGGCGCAAACGTGAGCAGCGCCGCGGACAAGGCGAATCCTCTGATCAACATTTAGGCTGTCCCCGCTATGGAACCTGAGGAAGCGAACTCAACCAGCCCTACTTCGTTCCCCGGAACTCCATGCCCGGAGGCAAAGCAGAGTCCCGCTCAGCTCATGGCGCGGGAATCGCCGCCTTCGCCTGCTGCCGGATCAAGGCATTGATGAAGCCCGCGCGCGCGTCGGAATGGCCCTGCCCGCGCGGCTCCAGCACATGGCGCAGCAGGAACAGGCCGGTGAGCCGAAAGCCGTCCTGGAGATCCTGCTCGGTGAGGTCGCTTGCGGTTTCGCCCTGGCGCAGAAACGGCGGCAGGCGCAACAGGCGGTCGCGCCACGGCTCGCCCGCGCCGCGCGACACCGCGCCGCCGGATTTCGGCGAGACATAGATCAAGTCGGTGGTCTCGCCCGTGACCGCGCAATTTTCCAGCGCCAGCCCGAAGCCGAGCTCGGCGAGCATCGCCAGCTCGAAATGGATGAGATGCACGGCCGCACCACCGATATCCTCGAAATCGTCGAGCGAATGTTCGAGCAGCGCGAAGATCTCCTCATGCGGATCGCGCTCCGGCAAGAGCCGCGCAATCGAGGCGAGATGGGTGACGCCGTAGACGCCATGGGATGATCCGAGCAACGTGGCCGCACGCAGCTTCAGCCCTTCGATGGCGTAGGTGCCGAGATGCTCGTCGAGCCGTGCTCGCCATACCGCGCTGACGCTGTTCCCCGGCTGCAGCAAGGGCCGCATCCGCGAGCCGGCGCCGCCGCGCACGAGGCCGAGGTGGCGGCCGTGCCCGCGCGTCAAGAGCTCGACGATGGCGCTGGATTCGCCATGCCGCCGCACGCCCAGCACGATGCCTTCGTCGGTCCATTCCATGTGTTAAGTATAGCGCTATATGCTCTGGTGCAGAAGTTCGGCACGCGTGGAATCACAATGGACTTCATTGCCGGTTTGATCGGCCCAATTGTCGAGTTGGTACTCTGGGTCGTCTGGTGGACCATTTTCGATGCGCTGCCGACCCTCTTCTATTTCACTGCGCTGGCTCTGTTGTTCGCGGTCACGTTCGGCAAGGTCAGAGTCGAGTTTCCCGAACGCGTGACCCGCATCGGCTGGACGGGCGCCTTGCACATCAGGTGCCCCGACGAAGGCCGGGTGATCCTGTCGCCGGCGCTTGGTGTCATCGCGGGCTTCGTCATCTGGGCGATCATCGTGAGCGCGGTGATCATTGTCCACGCCTATCAGACGTAGATCGTAGGGTGGGCAAAGCGACTTGTCCGCCGTAGCTCGGAGAGCGAAGGCGGAAGCGTGCCCAATTTGATCGACGGCGCGATGGTGGGCACGGCGCGCAAGGGCGCGCCTTTGCCCACCCTACGGCACTGCGCGTAATCTCACGCGTTGAACCAGCCCTGCGCGTCGCCGCTGAAGGAGAAATACAGGCCTACCGTCGTCAGCGCGCAGGAGACGATCTCGATGGCGCTGTCGAGCTCCATGCCCTTCTCCCCGATGATCTGGCCGAGCGAGATCACCGACAGCACGAGGGCAGCCGCCAGCACCCAGCGCGGCCAGTTCTTGCGCCAATGCGCGGCGAGCCAGACGAAGTAGACCAGGAGCAGGATCATGCCGCCGGCGAGCAAGGTCCCCGTCATGATCATCTGCTCGGTCACCTCGGCGCTGGGCGTGCGGTCCTGGACCGCAACGGACAAGGCGTCCAGCATCAACGACGCATAGAGCAGCGCTTCGAAGCGCCGGACATTGCTGGGCACGCTCATCGGATACCGATCTTTTCTTGGTTATTCTCTCGGAAAGTCCAGGCCCATCTCGCGGTAGCGATCGGGATCGTCGCCCCAGTTCTCGCGCACTTTGACGAACAGGAACAGGTGGACAGGCACGTCCAGGATCTGCATCAGTTCCTTGCGCGAGTCCGCGCCGATCGACTTGATGGTGGCGCCGCCCTTGCCGAGCACGATCTTGCGCTGGCTCTCGCGCTCGACGAAGATCGTCTGCTCGATCCGCACCGACTTGTCCTTGCGCTCCTCCCACTTGTCGGTCTCGACCGTGGACTGGTAGGGCAATTCCTGGTGCAGCTTCTGATAGATTTTTTCCCGCGTGATCTCGGCCGCCAGCTGCCGCATCGGCGCGTCCGACATCTGGTCCTCAGGGTAGAGAAACGGGCCCGCCGGCACCATCTCGGAGAGAGTCTTGCGGAGGTCGTCGACGCCGTCGCCCGAGATCGCCGCGATCATGAAGGTCCGCGCGAACTTCATGCGCTCGTTGGCGGCCTGCGCCAGCGCCAGCAGTTTCTCGCGCTGAACCAGATCGACCTTGTTAATGACGAGGATCTTCTCGTGATTGACGCTGGCCGCCTTGGTGAGGATCGCCTCGGCCTCCTCATCGATCCCGGTCTTGGCGTCGAGCAGCACGCAGACGAGATCGGCGTCATGCGCCCCGCTCCATGCGGTCGAAACCATGGCGCGGTCGAGCCGGCGCTTGGGCAGGAAGATGCCGGGCGTGTCGACCAGAATGATCTGCGCGTTGTTCTCGATCACGATGCCGCGGATCAGCGCGCGCGTGGTCTGCACCTTGCGCGAGACGATCGTGACCTTGGCCCCGACCAGCGCGTTGACCAGCGTGGACTTGCCGACATTCGGCGCGCCGATCAGCGCAACGAAGCCGCAGCGCGTGGCAGTGGGCGCCTCGCCGCTTGTTTCAGCCGTCATTGCCGCCGCCAACGCCTTCACGTTCGATCATCACTGAAGCTGCTACTTTCTCTGCCGCGCGCTTGCTGCCGCCGATGCCTTCGGCCGGCGCGAGCCCCGGCAGGTCCACCGCGACGCGGAATTGCGGATCGTGGTGCGGGCCGGTGCGCTCGACCTCACGGTAAACCGGCGTCGGCAGCCCTTTGCCCTGCGCCCATTCCTGCAGCACGGTCTTGGGATCGCGCAAGGGACGGCGCGGCTTGTGCATGCGCTCGGTCCAGTTGCGCTTGACGAACTCGGCCGCCGCCGCGTAGCCACCGTCGAGGAAGACGGCGCCGATCACGGCCTCGCAGATGTCGCCGAGGATGGACTTGCGCAGTCGCGCGTCGGCGCTGGAGCCGACTGAGCCGAGCTTGATGTCGTCGAGCAGTCCGAGCGACTTGGCCACGTCGGCGCAGCTTTCCTTGCGCACGAGTTCGGCAAGACGCTTGGACAGCTCGCCCTCATCGGCGTTCGGGAAGGCGTGATAGAGCATGTCGGAGACGACCAGCCCGAGCACGTGGTCGCCGAGGAATTCCAGGCGCTGATAGCTGTCGCCGCGCTTGCGCCCGGACTTCAGCGCCGAGACATGCGTGATCGCCTGCATCAGCATATTCGGATCGGCGAAGCTGTGGCCGATGCGCGCCTCGAGCGCCGCGTTGGCATCGGTGCCCTTGGCCTTGCTGCTCCGCGTCCGCTTCTTCTTTGCAGGCGTCTTCGCTGCAGCTTCGCTCTCAGGAGCGGCTTGCGCCTCGGTCGGTTGGATCGCGATGTCCTTGGCTTCGTCTTTCATCGGACGATTTTGAAGAACCGATTCCAGCGCACCGCCCACGGCCAGCGCCAGAACATCCAGGCATGCTCGCCTTCGGCGATGGAGAAGAAGATCATCTGGGCGCGGCCGATCAGATTCTCCTGCGGCACATAGCCGACCTGGCCGAGAAAGCGGCTATCGGTGGAATTGTCGCGGTTGTCGCCCATCATGAAGAAATGGCCTGATGGCACGGTGTAGACATTGGTGTTGTCCACGTAGCCGTTGTCGGCGCAATCGAGCGTCTCATAGGACACCCCGTTCGGCAGCGTTTCCTTCCAGCGCTTCACGCGGGAGATGCCGCCACCTTCCGAGCCGCAGGGCTCCTCGCCGACATATTCGCTCATCCGCTGCCGCTCGACCGGCGTGTCGTTGATGTAGAGCAGCCCGTCCCGCATCTGGATACGGTCGCCGGGAAGGCCGATCACGCGCTTGATGTAATCGGTGGAATCGTCCTTCGGCAGGCGAAACACGACGATGTCGCCGCGGTTCGGATCCGAGCCCCAGATCCGCCCGGAGAACAGCGGCGGCGAGAACGGAATCGAATAATGGCTATAGCCGTAGGAATATTTCGAGACGAACAGATAGTCGCCGACCAGCAGCGTCGCCTTCATCGAGCCGGACGGGATGTTGAAGGGCTGGAACAGGAAGGTGCGGATCACCAGCGCGATCAGGAGAGCGTGGATCACGACCCGGATCGTTTCACCGACGCCGCTCTCAGTTTTCGTTCCTGAAGTCACGCTCATTGCTCTCTCAATTCCGCCCGGCGATCACAGAGCGCCCTCCTCCCGCGAACGGCCCACCGGTTCGCGGCGCAAGGAGATTGTCCTGATTCTGATAGTGAGGGCCAATTCCGGCGTAAAGCCGAATTCGCCCATGCTGATTTTGTGTCCGCGGACTTTTAGACGGTTGTCGGAGGCCACGCAATCAAGGATCGCGTCAAAACTCGATAAGATATTGATTTATAACACAAATCATAATATGGCCCCGGGCCCCTCAGGGTTTCGGCAGCGGGACGGCCGAAATGATGACGAAGGCCTGCGCCAGCGGCCAGTCATCGGTGATCGACAGGTCGATCCGCGCCTCGAACCCCTCCGGGGTCAGGGCCTGGAGCCGGGCCAGCGCCCCGCCGGTCAGTTGCATGGTCGGCCGCCCGCCCGGCAGGTTGACCACCCCCATGTCGCGCCACCACACGCCGCGCCGGATCCCGGTGCCGAGCGCCTTGGAGCATGCCTCCTTGGCGGCGAAGCGCTTGGCGTAGGTCGCCACCACCATCTTCTCGTTCTTGGCCCGCCGCTCCGCCTTGGCCCGCTCGGCCGCGGTGAAGATGCGGTCGAGGAAGCGCTCGCCGTGCCGCTCGATCACCTTGCCGACGCGGGTGATGTCGATCAGGTCGGAGCCGATGCCGATGATCATGCCCGGCTCCGGCCGCGGTCCATCGCCGCGCGCATGCTGCGCACCGTCTCGGCAAGACCGACGAACAGCGCCTCGCCGATCATGTAGTAGCCGATGTTGAGCTCCATGATCTCTGGAAGGGCGGCAATCGTCTCTGCCGTTGCATAGTCGAGCCCGTGCCCGGCATGAACCTCCAGCCCGGCGGCCTTCGCCAGCTTCACGCCCGCCACGATCCGCTGCCATTCGGCCTCGGCCTTGGTCGTGTGGCCGTCGACGACGGCGTCGCACCAGGCGCCGGTGTGGATCTCGATCACAGGCGCGCGCAGCCGCGCCGCCATCTCGATCTGGGCGGGATCGGCGGCGATGAACAGGGAGACCCGAATGCCGGCATCGTTCAGCCGGGCGATGTAGGGCGCGAGCGCGTTGTGCTGGCCGACCACATCCAGCCCGCCTTCGGTGGTCACTTCCTGCCGGCGCTCCGGCACCAGGCACACCGCGTGCGGCTTGGTGGCGAGCGAGATGCGCATCATGTCGTCGGTCGCTGCCATCTCGAAATTGAGCGGCTTGGAGATCTCGGCCTTCAGCCGCGCCATGTCCTCGTCGCGGATGTGGCGGCGATCCTCGCGTAAATGGGCGGTGATGCCGTCGGCGCCGGCTTCGATAGCCATCAGCGCCGCGCGCACCGGATCGGGATGGCGGCCGCCCCGCGCGTTACGCACGGTTGCGACGTGATCGATATTGACGCCGAGGCGAAGCGGAATTGCGGGCATTTCAGGACTCGCGAAGTGACATTTCCCAACTCGTCATGCGCGGGCTCGACCCGCGCATCCATCTTCTTTGAAGAGATGGGTTACCGGGTCAAGCCCGGCAACGACAAGCATCATCCATTAACACGTTCGACTTTGGCGACGACCGCCTTCGCGCGCAGCTGGGCCAGGATCGCGCTGAGGTGCTTCAAATCGTAGACTTCGAGATCGATCGTCGTCTCCGTGAAATCAGGCGAGCGGCGCTGCATGCTGATGTTGTCGATATTGCCGTCGTGCTCGGCGATCACGGTCGCGATCTGCGCCAGCGCACCGGGCTCGTTGACGTTCTCGACCTTGATGCGGGCGGGGAAGCGCTGCGGCGCGGAGTCCTCGATGTCCCAGCGGACGTCGAGCCACCGCTCCGGCTCCTCCTCGAAATCCTTCAGGGCCGGCGCCTGGATCGGGTAGATCGTGATGCCCTCGCCCGGCGTGACGATGCCGACGATGCGATCGCCCGGCACGGCGCCGCCATTCGGTGCGAACTTGATCGGGAGGTCGGAATTGATGCCGCGGATCGGGATCGCGACGGGGCTGCGCGGCGGCTCCGACGACTTCTCCTTGAGCTTGGCGGCAAGCCCTTTCTTGACGCCGTAGCGCGCGATGCGCTCCTCCTTGTAGTCGGGGTACATCGCACGCGCGACGTGGGAGGCCTTGATCTCGCCGCGGCCCACCGCCGCCATTACGTCCTCGATCGAGGTGCGCGCGAGCCGCGGCAGCGCGCCCTTGAGCTTGTCGTCGGCGTATTCGATCTTGGCGCGTTCGAACAGGCGTTCCACGATGCGCCGGCCGAGACCGGCATATTGATCGCGCACCGCAGTCCGCGTGGCACGGCGGATCGCGGCGCGCGCCTTGCCGGTGACCGCAAGCGTCTCCCAGGCCGAGGGCGGCGCCGATTGCGCTTCCGAGGTCAGTACCTCGACCTCGTCGCCGTTCTGCAGCTCCGAGGACAGCGGCGCGAACTGACCGTTGATCTTGCAGCCGACCGCGCTGTTGCCGACGTCGGTGTGCACGGCATAGGCGAAGTCGATCACGTTGGCATGGCGCGGCAGCGCGATCAGCTTGCCCTTCGGGGTGAAGCAGAACACCTGGTCGTGGAACAGTTCGAGCTTGGTGTGCTCGAGGAATTCCTCCGGGTTGGCGCTCTCCGAGAGGATGCCGATGGTGTGGCGCAGCCAGGCAAACGCATTGGACTCACGCTTGAGGAATTCGGTCGGCGAGCCGACGCCCTCCTTGTAGAAGACGTGCGCGGCGATGCCGCGCTCGGCGATCTGGTCCATCGCCTCGGTGCGGATCTGCAACTCGACGCGCTGGTTGCCGGGGCCGATCACCGTGGTGTGGATCGAGCGGTAGTCGTTCTGCTTCGGCGTCGAGATGTAGTCCTTGAAGCGTCCCGGCACGACCGGCCAAGTGGTGTGGACGATGCCGAGCGCGCGATAGCAGGCCTCGATGTCGTTGACGACGAGACGGAAGCCGAAGATGTCGGACAATTGCTCGAAGCCGACCGACTTGCGCTCCATCTTGGTCCAGATCGAGAACGGCTTCTTGCGGCGGCCATAGACCCGCGCCCCCAAGCCCCGGTGGCGCAGATTGTTGGAGAGCTGGTCCTCGATCTCGCCGATCAGATTGCGGTTGCGTTCGGCGAGCGCGTCGAGGCGCTGCATCACCACCGAATAGGCCTCGGGATCAAGGGTGCGGAAGGACAGATCCTCCAGTTCCTCGCGCATTTCCTGCATGCCCATGCGGCCCGCCAGCGGCGCATAGATGTCGAGCGTCTCCTCGGCGATGCGCCTGCGCGACTCCGTCGGCACGAAATCCAGCGTGCGCATGTTGTGCAGGCGGTCGGCGAGCTTGACCAGGAGCACGCGGACATCGTCAGCAATGGCCAGCAACAATTTGCGCAGGTTCTCGGCCTGCTTGGCCTCCCGCGACACTAGCTCGAGCCGCTTCAGCTTGGTCAGGCCCTCGACCAGCGCGCCGATCTCCGGCCCGAAGATCTGGTCGATCTCGGCCCGCGTCGCTTCGGTGTCCTCGATGGTGTCGTGGAGCAGCGCGGCCACGATGGTGGCGTCGTCGAGCTTGAGGTCGGTGAGAATCGCTGCCACTTCGAGCGGGTGCGAGAAATACGGATCGCCCGAGGCTCGGGTCTGCGAGCCGTGCGCCTTCATGGCGTAGACATAGGCGCGGTTCAGCAGGTCTTCGTTGGTGTTGGGATTGTAGGACCTGACGCGCTCGACGAGGTCATATTGACGCATCATGCGCGCGCGCGGCTTGGCCGGGCGCGCGACCGGCGCAGTCGGGGCCACGGCAACCGATTCCGTTGCGGCCTGCATCTGCGTGGATCTGCGGCGCCGATATACCATCCCGTCCTGCCTTCAAACGAGCCCGAGCCGGCCCGCTGTATACATCTTAGCTCCGATCGCGCTTGTGTCCGATCAATTCAGTGACAGGACGCATCGCCAAGTACAACGCATGGTAACCACGAAAACGTCAACAAAAGCAAAGGCCCGAACACCGGTTCGGGCCTTTGATAAAATCACAAGAAATCGACGATCGCGACGGACGATTTACTCGTCTTCCTCGGGCTGCTCCTCGGGCGGCGCGAGGCCTTCGAGACCCTTCAGGAGCTCCTCTTCGGTCATGCGCTCGACGGCGACTTCAGTGTCGTCCGCATCGACGCTCGCGCCAGCGGAACCGATCAGCGGCACCGTATCCGGCTCGGGCTCGTCGACCTCGACGAACTTCTGGAGCGAGTGCACCAGCTCCTCGCGCAGGTCCTCGGGCGAAATGGTCGTGTCAGCTATTTCGCGCAAAGACACAACAGGGTTCTTGTCGTTATCGCGGTCAACCGTTAGTTGTGAACCGGACGAAATCATGCGGGCACGGTGGGCGGCCAGCAGGACCAGGTCAAACCGGTTGTCGACCTTGTCGATACAATCTTCTACGGTGACGCGAGCCATGGACTGTCGCTCCGTTGTGGGTGGGACGAAATATGTGGATGATTGGGGCTAGTTATAGGGGCTGGGGCGGTTTCGCAAGGCCAATTTGTGATTTGGCCTCGCCAAACGGCTCTGCTACCCCCACATTGGGGCTGGGATGGGCGGTTACCCGGGCTGCCATCGAGGGCGGCGCCGGGTCTATGAAAGTCCGCCATAACTATACCTTGTTTGCCCCGACTTCTCCGGATTTGCGGCTTCGACGGATTTCGGCGGCACCCTAGAACTGCGCGGCCTGCTGCCGCCGCGCCAACAATAAACGATCAATCACGAACACTACGCGAGCAAACTGAATGTCACCTTCCTCTACCGACAAGATCGCGCTCTTCATCGACGGAGCCAATCTCTACGCGACGGCGAAAACTCTGGGCTTCGACATCGACTACAAGCGCCTGCTGAAGGAGTTTCAGAGCCGCGGAACGCTGCTTCGGGCGTTCTACTACACCGCCATCATCGAGGATCAGGAATACTCCTCGATCCGCCCGCTGATCGACTGGCTGGATTACAACGGCTACACCGTCGTCACCAAGGCGACCAAGGAGTTCATCGACGCCTCCGGCCGCCGCAAGGTCAAGGGCAACATGGACATCGAGCTCGCCGTGGACGCCATGGAGCTTGCCGAGCACATCGACCAGATGGTGCTGTTCTCCGGTGACGGTGACTTCCGCTCCCTGGTCGAGGCCGTGCAGCGCCGCGGCGTGCGGGTCACGGTGATCTCCACCATCGCCAGCCAGCCGCCGATGATCGCCGACGAGCTGCGCCGCCAGGCCGACGTCTTCACCGACCTCGTCGAGCTGCAATCCAAGCTCGGCCGCGATCCCTCCGAACGCCCCGCCCCGCGCGACCGCGGCGATCGCGAGGCCCGCCACCACGCCCCGCAATTCCTCCAGCGCGCAACCACCATGGCGCCGAGGGGCGATGACGACTTCGAGGAGTGAGGCGGCCCGGTCAAGTCGCCAGCCTCCCACCGTCGTTCCCGACCGCAATTGTCCGCTCTGTCCGCGCCTGGTCGCCTTTCGCGAGGCGAACCGGGCGCGCGAGCCGTTGTGGCACAACGCGCCGGTCGCGCCTTTTGGCGACGTCAAGGCACGCCTGTTGATCGTCGGCCTCGCGCCGGGGATGCAGGGCGCCAACCGCACGGGACGGCCGTTCACCGGCGATTACGCCGGTGACCTACTCTATGCCACGCTGCTCGAATTTGGTTTTGCCAAGGGCACCTATCAGGCACGTCCCGATGACGGCCTGAAGCTGGTCGACTGCCGGATCGCCAATGCAGTGCATTGCGTTCCGCCGCAGAACAAGCCGCTGCCGGTGGAGATCAACACCTGCCGCCAGTTCCTCGTCGCGAATCTCGAGACGATGCCGAAGCTGCGCGCGATCATCGCGCTCGGGCGGATTGCGCACGACAGCGTGCTCAAGCCGCTGAAGCTGAAGGCCTCGCAGGCCCCCTTCGGCCACGGCGCCGTGCATCCGGCCGGCGCGTTCAGGCTCTACGACAGCTATCACTGCTCGCGCTACAACACGAATACCGGCGTGCTGACGCCGGACATGTTCCGGTCGGTGTTCGCGAAGGTGAAGGCGGATCTCGATTAGCGCCCTGGTTCAGGCCTGGGCCGGATTGGCCTTCAGCCAGTCCAGGACGTCGCCGGCGTTCCGGTCGGGCGGAAACACCGGGTAGAATACATGCGTGATTCTGGCGTCGTCGACGATCAGCGCAAGACGCTTGATCAGGGTCAGGCCCGCGACCTCCATCGTCGGCAGATTGAGCGCGCGCGTCAGCGCCAACTTCTCGTCCGACAGCACGGGGAACGGCAGATGCAGCCGTGACGCCATCTCGGTCTGGTACTCGTTGCTCTGGGTCGAGAGGCCGAACACGTGGGAGGCGCCGGCGCCCTTCAGCTCAGCGAACAGATCGCGAAATGCGCAAGTCTGCGGCGTGCACCCGCGTGCACCCGGGATCATGTCCCAATCGTCGACCAACGAAATCTTGCCGGGTTCGCCGGTGCGGGGATAAGCGAACACCACGGTCCGGCCGCGCAGCGCCGACAGCGTCACCGAGGTGTCGTTGGTCGCGAGCAGGCCGATTGGCGGCAGCGTCATGCCGGTCAGATGCGCGGCCGCGCCGTCGTCTTCAGGTGCGGGAATCTGGCTCCAATCGACCTCGAGCAGGTTCCGTTGATTCATCTCGCTATCCCCTCGCCCGCATCAGGCGGCCCTTCTCCCGGCTCCAATCGCGCTTCTTTTCGGTCTCGCGCTTGTCGTGGAGCTTCTTGCCTTTTGCAACCGCCAGCTGCAATTTGGCGCGCCCACGCTCATTGAAATAGAGCTTGAGCGGGATCAGCGTCATGCCCTCGCGGTCGACGGCGCCCATCAGCTTGTTGATCTGCCGGCGATGCAGCAGCAGCTTTCGCGGCCGCTTGGGCTCGTGATTGAAGCGGTTTCCTTGCAGATATTCGGGAATGGTGGCGTTGATCAGCCAGATCTCGCCGTCCTTGGAATCGGCATAGGACTCCGCGATCGTGCTCTTGCCGTTGCGGATCGACTTGACCTCGGTGCCGGTCAGCGCAATCCCCGCCTCGATCGTATCCTCGATCGCATAGTTGAAGCGGGCCTTGCGATTTTCCGCCATGACCTTGATCGGACGTTCGTTCTTTTCAGCCATGGCGACGAAACCTGAGCGCGATGCGCAGCGATGCTAACAGTTTGGATGAAGCGCGCGCGTCACTTCTTGAGGAGATCGCGGATCTCGGTCAGCAGCACAACCTCCTCCGACGGTTTCGGCGGCTCCGCGGGCTTGGTCTCTTCCTTCCGCTTCAGTGTGTTTATGGCGCGGATCACCAGGAACAGCACGAAGGCGACGATGATGAAGTTGATCGTCAGCGTCAGGAAGCTGCCGTAAGCAAGTACGGCGCCTTGCTTTTTCGCATCCGCTAAGTTGGTGGCGGTCACCGCCTTCGACAAGGGGGCGAAGTAGTTCGAGAAGTCGAGGCCGCCGGTCGCAGCGCCGATGATCGGCATAATGATGTCACCGACCAGCGAGGTGACGATGGCGCCGAAGGCCGCACCGATGATGACGCCGACCGCGAGATCGACGACGTTGCCCTTCATGGCGAATTCGCGGAACTCCGTGAGCATCCGCCTGCCCTTTTCGTCGACGCTCATGAACGGCCTCCCCGATAGGTCAACCTATCAGTTGATGAGGCCAGCGTGCACCATGGCGCTGCGCACGGCAACGCGGGTCGGCTCGGAGACCGGCACCATCGGCAGCCGCAGCGTCTCCTCGAGCTTGCCGAGCAGCGACATCGCGTACTTGATCGGCGCCGGGTTGCTCTCGATGAAGAGGTTGTTGTGCAGCGGCATCAGCTTGTCGTGGATCTTCAGCGCGGCGGCATGGTCACCCCTCGCCCAGGCGGCCTGGAACTCCGAGCACAGGCGCGGCGCGACGTTCGACGTCACCGAGATGCAGCCGTGGCCGCCATGCGCCATGTAGCCGATGATGGTCGCGTCCTCGCCCGAGAGCTGGTTGAAATCCTCGCCCATCGCCGCACGCTGCTGCGACACGCGCACCATGCTGGCGGTGGCGTCCTTCACGCCGGCGATGTTCTTCAGCTCCCACAGCCGCTTCATGGTGTCGACCGACATGTCGATCACCGAGCGCGGCGGGATGTTGTAGATGATGATCGGAATGCCGATCGCGTCGTTGATCGCCTTGAAGTGCTGGTACATGCCTTCCTGGGTCGGCTTGTTGTAGTAAGGCGTCACCACCAGCACGGCATCCGCGCCCGCCTTCTCGGCGTGCTGGGCGAGCTCGATCGCCTCCTTGGTCGAGTTGGAGCCTGCGCCCGCGATCACAGGCACGCGGCCCTTGGCTTCAGCGATGCACCATTCGACCACCTTCTTGTGCTCGTCATGGCTGAGCGTCGGGCTCTCGCCGGTGGTGCCGACCGGGACCAGGCCGTTGGTGCCCTCCGAAATCTGCCAGTTGACCAGGGATCGGAATGCCGCCTCGTCCAGCGAGCCGTTCTTGAACGGCGTGACCAAGGCGGTGAACGACCCCCGGAATTTCGTCTTGGCTGCCATGGACTTCCTCCGTACGCGGCTATCTCTTGAGCAAGCCCCTTTCATATCGGGTCTATCCCGCCGGTAAAAGGCCCGCTTCCGTGTGACGCACCGTTTAGGCCGCGATTTTGCCGCGGTAGTGGTGCAAACCGGCCCGCGGTAAGCCGCTGTTGGTATTTTGTCCGCATATTCAATCAAATACAGCTAGATCTTGAGCCACTTGACTGATTCGGGGCGACCAAACCCGTGACCTCATTCCCTCGTGCCGCCTGGCGATCCGCCGGTCTCATCGTGTGCCTGATGGCAGGGCTATCGGTCGGCTGCGCCGCCCTGGCCAAGTCCAATGAGACGACGGCGGAAGCTGGCAAGGACACCGCGAAGCCAGCCGCCAAGGACGCTGCCAAGGACAGCGCGAAGGGCTCGTCCAAGGGAACCGGCAAGGAAACCTCGAAGGACGCGGCCAAAGGAGCAAGCCCGGGCGCAAGCAAGGGCGCGAGCAAGGCTGCCGCCGGCGCTCCGGCCAAGGACGCTGCGAAGAAACCGGCCAAGGATGCTGGCAAGGACGCCGGCAAGAGCCCCGGAAAAGAGCCCGCGAAGGACAAGCCCAAGCCCGCCGCTTCGGCCCCTGCGCCGAAATCGCATCCGGCCGCCAGCGGTTCGTCGCCGAAGACCGCCCCCGCGCCGGCGGTGACCGCCACCGTCAGACCTTCCGCCCCCGCGGCCAGACCGGCCGCAGCGCCCGTGCTGGCCCCGGCGACGCGCCAGCATGCCGCGCCGCGCAAGCCGGTCATACCGGCCGCGGTCGCTGCGACGTCGTCGACGCCCCAGGGCGACAAGGACGCCCTCGAGAGCGTCATCGAGCTCGTGCGCAAGCGCAAGGCGGGTGAGGCCAGCAATGTCGCAGCCGGCATCTCGGATCCGGTCGCGCGAAAACTCGCGGAATGGATCATCCTGCGCAGCGAGGACAATGGCGCCACCGTGGAGCGCTACCGCGCCTTCCTCTCCGCCAATCCGAGCTGGCCGTCGCAGACCTTCCTGCGCCGGCGCCTCGAGGCCGCGATGTGGGACGACAGGCGCGACGATTCCGTCGCGTGGTCGTGGTTCGAGAACGAATCTCCGATCTCCGCCAAGGGCCGCTTCACGCTCGCCAAGGCGATGCTGGCGCGCGGCGACCGCGCCAATGCCGAGCGGCTGGTGCGCGAGGCCTGGCGCAGCGATCCGATGTCCGAGGATACCGAGAACAACGCGCTCGATCAGTTCGGCGCCCTGCTGACACCGGGTGACCAGAAGGCGCGGATGGACACCCTACTCTACGGCAGCGAGAACGAGGCCGCGCTGCGCGCCGCAAAGCGCCTGGGTGCCGGCTATGTCGCACTTGCCAAGGCCCGCATCGCCGCCGTCAAGAAGGCGCCGAACGCGCGTGCGCTGCTCGACGCCGTTCCCCGCGAGCTGCACAACGACCCCGGCTTCACCTTCAGCAAGATCCAGCTGCTGCGCCGCGAGGAGAAGTTCGCCGAGGCAGCCCAGCTCATGCTGTCGGCGCCGAAGGATCCGAACCGGCTCCACAATCTCGACGAATGGTGGATCGAGCGGCGTCTTTTGGCGCGCAAGATGATCGACACCGAGGAATTCCGCAGCGCCTATCTGATCGCGCGCGACGCCGCACTGCCCTCGCGCGACATCTACAAGACCGAGCAGGAATTCACGGCCGGGTGGATCGCGCTGCGCTTCCTCAACGACCCCGCGGCCGCCACCCAGCATTTCGCCCGCATCGGCGTCGGCAGCGTCAATCCGACCGCGCTGGCGCGTGCGGGGTATTGGCAGGGCCGCGCCGCGGAAGCGGCGGGACGCCAGCAGGAGGCGCGCAACGCCTATGCCCGCGCAGCCGAACAATCGACCAGCTATTACGGCCAGCTCGCCCGGGCCAAGCTCGGCCTGCCGCAGATCGAGCTCAACAGCCAGCCGCGCGGCCGCGGCGCCGAACGGCTGGAGATCGTGCGCGCCGCGCACCTGCTCTACGAGCTCGACGAGCGCGAGATGGCGATACCGCTGCTGGCCGACATGGGCGAGAACGGCGATCCCGAAGCGCTCGCCGGCCTCGGCGAGCTGTCCCAGCGCTACAACGACGCGCGCGGCATGCTGCTGCTCGGCAAGGCCGCGCTCAATCGCGGCCTGCCGTTCGACTTCTACGCCTACCCCGTCAACGGCATTCCACAGTTCACGCCGATCGGTCCCGAGGTCGAGCGCAGCATCGTCTACGCGATCGCGCGGCAGGAGAGCGCATTCAATCCGTCGGTGGTCTCGCCGGCGCAGGCCTACGGCCTGATGCAGGTGACGCCCGACGCCGCGCGCTATGTCTGCAAGCGTCACGGCGCGACTTACGATCTGGGGCGGCTGAAGAACGATTCGGTCTACAACGCCACGCTCGGCTCGGCCGAGCTCGGCGGACTGCTCGAGGATTATCGCGGCTCCTACATCATGACCTTCGCCGCCTACAATGCCGGCCGCGGCAGCGTGAAGAAGTGGGTCGAGCGCTACGGCGATCCGCGCGACCCCAAGGTCGACGCGGTCGACTGGGTCGAGCTGATTCCGTTCTCCGAGACGCGCAACTACGTGCAGCGGATCATGGAGAACCTGCAAGTCTACCGTGCCCGCTTCGGCGGCGGCACGCGGCTGCAGATCGAAGCCGATCTGCGCCGTGGCGCCGGCAGCGTGGAATAGCGATCCGCTCTTTCGATTCGCAGCCGCGAGCATGGGTGGCGAGCGCTGCCGTTGCCTCGCGGTGCAGATGAAGGCGCCTGGCGCCGCCGCTGCAAAGGCAGACCAGCGAGGCGTTTGCGAGGCCAGCCGGCCAACGGCAGTGCACCCCTGCGCGCCGCTATCAGGATGGGAAGCGCGGAGCTTCCCTCTCCCACTCCAGAGCAATCGCATTTGGAAGCGACCCCTCTGTGGCCATCCTTCGAGACGCCCGCCGTTGGCGGGCCCTCAGGATGAGGACCGAGCGTGCGGCAGCAGTCTTGGCGGGCATCGATGCCGCTTGGCCTCTAGGAGACCGCCGCCGGGTCCGCGCAAGCGCGGCCCGATGACAGGCTTCACAGTCGTCTGGAAGGACGAGGCGCGCGCTCAGCTGGGGGAAAATGCCGTATGCGATTGCCCTGCCCCCCACCACGGCTTCCATTAGATCGCAACGAAGATGGAGGGCGATGCGCCAAACTTGGCCCATTGCGCCCAGCGAGAAGGCAAGCATCGCGGCAAAAGAAAAGCCCCGGCGGTTTCCCGCCGGGGCTCTCTGTCAGGTCGTTAGACCGAACTTACCAGTTGCGCTGAGCGCGGAGGAGCAGGGTGATGGTGTCCTGATCCTTGAGCTGGTAGGTGGCGATCGGCTTGGCAGCCGGGCCATTGATTGCCGTGGTGGTCACCACACCAGCATATTTCTGGTCGAGGTGGGTCCAGTTGAGGTCAGCCGAGAACGTGAGGTTCTTGACCGGGGTCCAGCGGGTGATGATACCGACCTGGCCGACGGCGAAGTCGGGATTACAGCTCGTCACGCCAGCAACTGCCGTGATGACGCCCGCAGGGCCGCAGAGGGTGCCCTTAGCCAAGCTACCGAACTGTGCCTGAGCGTAGGCACCGTAGATCGCGGTGTTCCAGTAGGGATCCCAGTTATGCGTGTAAGCGCCACGGAAGCCCCAGGTCTTGATGGTTTCCTGCTGGCCGCCGGTCACGAACACCGTGTCCGGGGCACTGGCAGCACCAACGCTCGCGTAAGCTACATTCGAGCTGCCATAAATGGCGTACGAGCCGCCCGCAAGGTTCTGGAAGTTGTAGCGGGTCGCACCGTCGGTGTAGACACCCGAAATGTTGATCACGTCACCCGCACCAGTCGGGATGTTCTTGATCGACAGAGCGAGCTGAACCGCCCAACCCCACTTGTCGTCGGGGTGGCCAGTGGCCTCCGTAGCGCCGTAGTAGGCAACGTGGTTGTCATGCGCAGCGACCGACGCCTGGAACAGACCCCAAGCCTGGTCGACACGAACCATACCGACGAGGTTCGGGGAACGCGAACCGCCGATGGCATTGGAGCCATAAGCTGCACCCGTCACACCGCTGAGACCGGCGGCACCGCTCATGTTCAGGTTGCCGGCCTGGTAGTAGGCCGTCGCGTCTTCCGCCGAGAACGACGCCGTCACGCCCTGACCGAAGTCAGCGGTGTAGGTGAACTGGTTGACACCAGTGACCGTGCCGCTGCCGCCGACGAGGCTGTCGAAGTTGTTGCCGGGATAGTTGGTCCAGGGCGCGTCGAACTGCGACACGGCCTTACCCATGGTGAAGCCAGCGAACTGGATGAAGGCGTAGTACACGCCGAGCGAACCGCCCGAGGTGTTGCCGTCGGTGCCGTTGATCGACGAACCAACGAGCACCGGGGTGGCGCCGGAGGTGTTGAGAGCCAGCGTGCCGCTGTAGGCGGTCGCGCCCGTCGCGCTGCCCGTGCCGGCGTAGTTGCCGGTGGTCCAGGAGAACACGCCGTCGAAGAAGGTACGGACGACGCCGTACTCGGTCGCGGTGCGCGTGTCGATGTTGAGATCTTCACGAGCGCGCATGGTGTAGTAGTTCGTCAGACGGTTGCGCCCACCGTTGTTGCCGGTGAGCTGACCGCTGAAGCTCGAGTTGGTGTTCAGCGCGACTTCAGCGCGCAGATAACCACCCAGCTTGATGCAGGTGTCGGTGCCCGGGATGTAGTAGAAGCCCGCGCCGTACAGCGAGCAGATCTTCACGTATTCGACCGCCTTGGCCTTCACGGGCAGATCGGCTGCTTGAGCTCCGCCCACGGCGATCAGACCCGCCGCTGAGCCGAGCAAAAGGCTCTTAACCAACTTCATGTTAAACCTCCAAGTTGCTCTTCAGGGAAGGTCACTGACCGGACGGCCAATTCCCCAACCCCCTCTAAATCACCGCTCCGGGCTCCTTCGCGTCTTCGGACACACCCGCATGAACGCGAGGGACTTAAGCGAAATGACCTAAACGGGACGACCTCGGGATGCCCCCCTCCGTCGCTCAGTCACAATTACCGAACGTCCTTGCACACACAACAAGAGAACGCTTTGAAACGGGCCTATGAAGCTTGTTTTCCGACGGGTGTTGCACAAATAACACGCAGATGTGATCAGAGCGCCCTCGCAACATATTGTTTTTATTGTTGTTTTAGAGACGGTTCCTTCTGCCATCAAAGTTCCCCACTTAAGGCACCGCAAGCGAGGTCTCGGCCTGGAGGGGCTTTGACGCACTCGAATCGTAGAATCGGAGGGAGACTCAAGGAGAACGCATCGACCTGCTCCGCGCCTCCCAGCCTGATGCAGGCACGGCTTTAAGGTGCGCGACGAGCACCTTTGCGGATAGCGGGGGCTATTGGAGCCGGCTGGCGGAGCTGCCACGAATCGAACTTTCGACCGCCCCCCCCCCGCCCCATCGATTCTTCCAGTAAACTCAGTCCCTTACGCGAGCTAAGACGATCTCATAGGCGGAACTATCCTCCGAGATGCGCCGCACGCTCCAACTCTGTGCCGATTCTCGCAACGTTACGGTCACGCTCCGGGGCCAAACTGCTTTGTCGCGAAAATCGCTGGGAATATTCGAGCGAAAACACGCGCTTCCAAATTGACCGGCCCGAGTAATTAGATGCATAAGGCTCGCACCGGAGAGGTGGCCGAGTGGCTGAAGGCAACGCTTTGCTAAAGCGTCATACGGTCTCAAGCTGTATCGAGGGTTCGAATCCCTCCCTCTCCGCCACCCAGCGGCAGAATCAATCAAGGCCTGGGCGTTCTTTCCCCTGAATGCGCTCGTGAGGCCGCGCGAAAGCCTGGCGCAAGGATAGGCGCGGCGAGCTCCAGCTCGATTCGCGCTATCTTATATGTGTGGGTATGTGTTCGGTCCGCGCCTAGCGGTGGAACCGCCAGATCCGCCAATGCGAGGGCGAAATCAGCACCGCTTCGCCGGCCCAGACATTGTACCAGACGCCGGACCTGCGCCGGCACGGAAACGACCAGGGCAGAATCCCCGTCTTGTGCGGACGTCCGAGTTCCAGATCGCACTCATCGGGAGCGATCTGCATCGGCAGCCATCGTCCATTGATGTCGGGCTCGCTCATGCCGCACGGGTCTTATGTGGCGGCACGACGAAGAAACTTGATTCAGCGCAACCCGGCCCACCCGTGCGAACACGGGTATGGATCCGATTCCCGGTTCAGTGCGTGGAGACCCACGCCCTCGCCTCGCGCTGCGCGGCCGAGATCTCGGCATCCGACATCTGCCCGGCGACTTCCTGGCGCAGGGTCACGGCGTCCTTGCGGCCCTTCAGGGCGGCGAGGTTGAACCATTTGTGCGCGGCGACGAGATCGACGAGCCCGGAACGGCCGCTCGCCCAATAGATCCCGCGCTCGAACAGCACGTCCGACAGCGCGGTCGCGTCGATCGGCGTTGCCGTCTCCAGATCGAAAGTACCCTGAAACATAACGCATCCCCTTTTTTCTTGTGCCTTGCTCCCCCGAGCGCGGCTCCCGTCCAACTCTGATGTGCATGACCCTTCCCGGGACCGTGCACTGTTCAACTCATCCCTTAGTCTTCTTGCCCAACGCCGTTTGCCGGCTTGTTGGAGGCGATGATGGCTGGCAAATTTGAATGGCAGTTTAAGTATCGCGATGAAGCAGACGTAAACGCGAGCACGCGGCACCGGCGCGCAGAATTCAAGAAGCCCCTGATTTGCAGGCACTTCTGCGATTCGTCAGATTTGGTTTACCCTGGGATTTTGGGACATCGATAACCATCGCATGCGGTGGGCGCATCCTGTGGCGTCCCCAACTCGCTGTCGTCACCCGCGCCCCGGCTACGGCCGAGGCTTCGCCGAGGCCCGTCGTCTTGGAATTCCGAAGCTTCAGCGAATGCGGCAGGCGGACGCCCCGGTATCCGGAGTCAGCAACGTCGCTCGAGATGCCGCGCCGTACCCGATCGCCCGGTCGGAGCCCGCCGATAACATCGCGAATGGTAAAGCGGCGTGCGAGCAGCGCGCAATCGGGCCGCAGCCCTCGCCTGCCCAAGGTGGAGCGGCCAGCGCAACGATGACGCTATGGTCAGATCAGCAATGTGGGGAAAAGGAATGCCGGCAATACCCCGGCCTCAGGAGAACGAGGGCGTCGGCGAACACGTCAGGGCCAGATTCCACTTTGACCGCGAGGCCACTCGTGAAATTGCAGAACCGGAGAACCGGCCCCGCACCGAACGAAGAAAACTTGTTTCTTCTGCCGGACCGCGAAGAGAGCGATCCGACCGTTGACCTGATGTCTCGCCGACACCCTCTATCGTCGACCAGAACCTCTGGGAGGCGCTGATGACGTGCCGGCTCTCGAGGAGCCGGCAACTTCAGAAGCGAAGTTACTTCTTCTTGGCGACCTTGCGGGTCTTCTTCGCAGTCTTCTTCACTGCGCTCTTCGCCTTCTTCGCCTTCTTTGCCTTCTTAGCTTTCTTGGCCATGTTGCCCTCCGATGTGTGAGATGGCTTAATCGCTGCATGCATTCGGGGATCGAGTGCACACTCATCCCGAATACACCAACACAACGAAAAAAACAGCGTCTCGCTTAAAGAAGTGTTGACGGCGCAAGGCGCGTGCGCTTGGCGAGCGCGATGCAAGCACGCTGCATGACGTGTTTGCACGATCGCGCAGAGTGCCCGCATCATCGATGTCTGCGAGAGATGCGATTGCAGAAAACTCTATGCAGCAAGTATTTTCCTGCACGCGCGCATCGCGCACGATCGACCCGACGGTGCGCATCGTGACGGTCGAGATCACCTTGCAAAGGCATTTCGCGGACTCTGAGTCGCGATTTTTGGCAACGAAATTATTTTCATGCTTAACGGCGCGAGCGCTCGCCAGAGCGTGTGCGAGCCGCCTTTTTGCGCGAATCGCGTGACGGCGATTCGGCCGTCGCATCGCGTCTGGTCGGGATGAAGTTTGCCGCCGAGGATGCGCGCGAGCGTCGCATCACGAACCGAAAGCGAGGTGACGAAGCGTGTCGTCACCTCGTTCGAACGCGCGACGTCAGACGCCGAGCTTGGACTTGAGCAGGTCGTTGACGCTCTGCGGGTTGGCCTTGCCGCCCGACGCCTTCATCACCTGGCCGACGAACCAGCCGAGCGACTGCGGCTTGTCCTTGACCTGCGCGGCCTTGTCGGGATTGGCCGCGATGATGTCGTCGACAACCTTTTCGATCGCCGAAAGATCCGTGACCTGCTTCATGCCGCGGCTTTCGACCAGCGCACGGGGATCGCCGCCCTCCTGCCAGACGATCTCGAACAGATCCTTGGCGATCTTGCCCGAGATCGTGCCGTCGCCAATCAGGTCGATGATCCCCGAGAGCTGCTCGGCGCTCACTGGAGAGCCCGTAATATCCCGGCCTTCCTTGTTGAGACGGCCGAACAGCTCGTTGATCACCCAGTTCGCCGCCATCTTGCCGTCGCGCGCGCGGTTGCCGAGCTTGTCGAGCACGGTCTCGTAGAACACCGCGCTCTCGCGCTCGGCGACGAGCACGCTCGCATCATAGGCCGACAGGCCGAGATCTGCGACGAAGCGCGTCTTCTTCTGGTCCGGCAGCTCGGGGAGCTCAGCCTTCAGCTCGTCGACGAATTCCTGGCTGAACTCCAGCGGCAGCAGGTCGGGATCGGGGAAGTAGCGGTAGTCATGCGCCTCTTCCTTGGACCGCATCGAGCGCGTCTCGCCCTTGCTGGGATCGAACCGACGCGTCTCCTGCTCGATCTGACCGCCGTCCTCCAGGATCTCGATCTGGCGCCGCGCTTCATACTCGATCGCCTGGCCGATGAAGGTGATCGAGTTCATGTTCTTGATTTCGCAGCGGGTGCCGAGCGGCGCGCCGGGCTTGCGCACGGACACATTGACGTCGGCGCGCAAGGATCCCTTCTCCATGTCACCGTCACAGGTGCCGAGGTAGCGCATGATCGAGCGCAGCTTGGTCACATAGGCCTTGGCCTGCTCGGCGTCGCGGATGTCCGGTTTCGAGACAATCTCCATCAGCGCCACGCCACACCGGTTGAAATCGATGTAGGACAGCGAAGGCGACCGGTCGTGCAGCATTTTGCCGGGATCCTGCTCCAGATGCAGCCGCTCGATGCCGATGGAGACACTGCGGCCGCCATCAAGATCGACGATCACCTCGCCCTCGCCCACCACCGGCGACTTGTACTGGCTGATCTGATAGCCCTGCGGCAGGTCCGGATAGAAATAGTTCTTCCGGTCGAACACCGAACGCAGATTGATCTGCGCGTTGAGACCGAGCCCGGTCCGGACAGCCTGCCTGACGCATTCCTCGTTGATCACAGGCAGCATGCCCGGCATCGCGGCATCGACCAGCGACACCTGCGAGTTCGGCTCGCCCCCGAACGCAGTGGACGCGCCGGAGAACAGTTTCGACTTCGACGTCACCTGGGCATGGATCTCCATGCCGATGACCACCTCCCAGTCACCGGTGGCGCCCTTGAGAAGCTTGTGCGTGGCCGTGCTCATGTCGTGCTCCCGAGCAGCGTGACAGCGATCCGCTCCCACTCCGCTTCCAATGAATCCTTTGCAGCGGGCTGACCGGCCTGGCGGTACCAGTAGCCGGCATTGCCGAGATCGCCTTCGACGCGATGCAGATAGGCGTGCACCCAGGCCGCGTCGCGGCTGCTCTCGTCCTGGACGATCTTGTGCGCGCGGTCCCAGTCGCCCTTCGCGGCCCACCAGAGGCCAGCGAGCGGCGCGCTCAGGTGTGGCGCGGGCGCGGCGCCGTCGAGGCTCGCGATGAACGCGGCGGCATTCACCACCACCTCGCGGGCGTGAAGCGGCCGGCGGCCTGCTCGATCACCTCGCCAAGCGAGAACAATGTCTCCTCCTCGAACGGACGGCCGATCAATTGCAGGCCGAGCGGCAGGCCCTGCGCGTCCTTGCCTGCGGGCACCGCGATGCCGGGCAGGCCCGCCATGTTCACGGTCACCGTGAAGATGTCGTTGAGATACATCTCGACCGGATCGGCGCCGCCCTTCTCGCCGATGCCGAAGGCCGCCGACGGCGTCGCCGGCGTCAGGATCGCGTCGACGCCCTTCGCGAAGCAATCCTCGAAATCCTTCTTGATCAGCGTGCGCACCTTCTGGGCGCGCAAATAATATGCGTCGTAATAGCCGGCCGAGAGCACATAGGTGCCGATCATGACGCGGCGGCGGACCTCCGCACCAAAACCTTCGGCGCGGGTGTTCTCATAGAGCTCGGTGATGTTCTTGGCCTGCTCGCGCAGGCCGTAGCGGACGCCGTCATAGCGCGCGAGGTTGGAGGACGCCTCCGCCGGCGCCACGATGTAATAGGCCGGCAGCGCGTATTTGGTGTGCGGCAGCGACACCTCGACGAGCTCGGCGCCGGCCGCCTTCAGCCAGGCCGCGCCCTCACTCCAGAGCTTTTCGATCTCGGCCGGCATGCCGTCGAGGCGATACTCCTTGGGAATGCCGATCTTCATGCCCTTCACGGATTTGCCGATCGCGGCTTCGTAATCCGGCACGGCAATGTCGACCGAGGTCGTGTCCTTGGGGTCGTGCCCGGCCATCGAGCGCAGCAGCATCGCGGCATCGCGCACGCTGCGCGCAATGGGACCTGCCTGGTCGAGCGAGGAGGCGAAGGCGACGATGCCCCAGCGCGAGCAGCGGCCATAGGTCGGCTTGATGCCGACGGTCGCGGTGAATGCCGCCGGCTGGCGGATCGAGCCGCCGGTGTCGGTCGCGGTCGCGCCCATGCAGAGCAGCGCCGCCACGGCCGAGGCCGAGCCGCCGGACGAGCCGCCCGGCACCAGCGTGGTGTTGCTTCCTTCGCGCCGCCAGGGATTGCCGACCGGACCGAAGCACGAGGTCTCGTTCGCCGAGCCCATCGCGAATTCGTCATTGTTGAGCTTGCCGAGCATCACCGCACCGTCGCGCCACAGCTGCGAGGTAATGGTGGACTCGTAGGTCGGCACGAAATTGCCGAGGATCTTCGAGCATGCCGTGGTGCGCACACCCTTGGTCGCGAACAGGTCCTTGATGCCGAGCGGAATGCCGGCGAGCGGGCCGGCATCGCCCTTGGCGATCTTCTCGTCCACGGCCTTCGCCATGTCGCGCGCCTGCTCCGGCGTCTCCATCACGAAGGCATTGAGCACGCGCGCGGCTTCGATCGCGCTCAGATGCGCGTCGGTCAGCTCGAGGGACGTGAAAGTCTTGTCGGCGAGACCCTTGCGGGCCTCGGCGAGCGTCAGCGATGTCAAATCGGTCATTTATTGATCGGGCTGCAGAAGAAAGGAGACAGGGTCTTGTCGTTGGCCGGGTCGTCTTTTTTGGCGGCCGCATTGGCGGCGGCCTCGATCTCGTCGAGCACGGCATTGACGGCGACGTTGGGATCGGCAGCCTTGCCCTGCCGCTCCATCTTGTCGAGATAGTTCATGTAGGCCTGATAGGCCTTCTCATCGTCGCAAAGCAGGCACATCGGACCTAACCTGTTTATTCAACGACCTTGGGCACCAGGAAGAAGTGACCTTCGGTCGCGGGCGCGTTGGCAACGATATCGTCGGCGATCTCACCGTCATTGACCACGTCCTGCCGCTTCTTCATCTGCATCGGGGTGACCGAGGTCATCGGCTCCACGCCCTCGACATTGACCTCCGAGAGCTGCTCGACAAAGTCGAGCATGGCGTTGAGCTCGCCCTGCAGATGCGGAACCTCGCCCTCGGAAACCGCGATGCGCGCCAGATGCGCGATGCGGCGGACGGTAGCGGCGTCGACGGACATTATATAAGGCCTCTCACGGCAAAACCTATGTGCCGTATAGCAGAGGCCGGTTTTGCGCCGCAACCGGCGCCGGGACTTAGCTGGCCAGCGCTTTCATGCGGGCCAGCGCCGATTTGGCAAAATCCCGGGTCAATTCGGCCGCAGGGACCTCGCGGCCCAGCGCAACGGCCTGTCCAGCCCAGAGATTGGTGAAATCCACCCTGCCCTGCTTTTCGGCAGCCGTCTTCAATGGTCCCAGCGCGGTCGCGGCATGGGGAAACGGCGGGGCATCCGGCGAAATCGGGCCGGCCTCGCGCATCAGGCGGTTCTGGATTCCGCGCGCCGGCCGGCCGGTCATGACATTGGTGATCACGGTGGAATCGTCCCGCGCTTCAGCCAGCGCCTTGCGGCCGCCGGCGCTGACCTTGGACTCCGGACAGCGCAGATAGGCGCTGCCGATCTGCACGCCCGAGGCACCGAGCGCGAAGGCGGC
Source organism: Bradyrhizobium sp. AC87j1 (assembly GCF_002936975.1). NCBI lineage: Bacteria > Pseudomonadati > Pseudomonadota > Alphaproteobacteria > Hyphomicrobiales > Nitrobacteraceae > Bradyrhizobium > Bradyrhizobium sp. AC87j1. The sequence goes on along the minus strand of NZ_PTFE01000049.1, from coordinate 32,195 downwards.
TGCGATGCCGCGCCCGTCCGCGATGCCACCGGCCGCGATCACCGGCACCTTCACGGCATCGGCGACCTGCGGCACCAGCGCAAACGTGCCGGGCTGCTCGGAGATCTTGTCGGTCAGGAACATGCCGCGATGGCCGCCGGCCTCGGCGCCTTGCGCAATGACGGCATCGACGCCGCGCTGTTCGAGCCAGACCGCCTCCTTCACCGTCGTCGCCGACGAGATGACGAGGCAGCCGGCGGCCTTGACGCGCTTGAGCAGCGCCTCCTCCGGCAGACCGAAATGGAAGCTGACGATCTCGGGCTTCAGCCCCTCGACGACCTCGCAGAACGCGGCATCGAACGGCGCCCGGTTCGCCGCAGCGATCGGCGCCGCGGGATCGAGACCATGCTCGGTGTAGTACCCCGTGAGCCGCTGCTTCCAGCGCGCTTCGGCCTCGGTCGAAAGGTCAACCGGCGTGTGGCAGAAGAAGTTCATGTTCACTGGCGCCTTCACGCGCTGGCGGATGATGTTGACCTGCTCGCGCGCCTTCTCCGGCGACAGCATCGCGCTCGGCAACGAGCCGAGCCCACCGCCCTCTGCCACGGCGATCACCAGCTCCGCATCCATCACACCCGCCATCGGCGCCAGCACGATCGGAAATTCGGTCTTGAAGAGGTCGATCAGTCGACGGTCAGGCCACATGGGTTCTCTCTCGCAGTTCAGGCGGACACGATGGAGTTGCGACGACCGGCCAGGAGTTGCTCAGCCTCGCTCGCGATGCGTTCGACAATTTCCGCTGCCGGCGGAATATCATGGATCAGGCCGACCGCCTCACCTGCGATCACGGCGGCGAGGTCGAAATTGCCGGCTGCCTTGGCCGCGGCATAATCCGCCGCGACCCCAGCGACATTCTGCATCAACTCGACTTCGCGACCACTCCAGCGCCGGGCATGATCATTGACCAGACACCGCCCGGTAAACGGCGCCGGCCAGACATTGTTGCGGGAGAGATCGAAGATGATGCCGCGCACAGTCGAGCCGCTGCTTGCCGCGCAGATGCGCCGCTTGGCCTCCTGTGCACCATCGGCCTCCTCACTCGCATAGAAGCGCGTGCCAAGCAGCACGCCACTCGCGCCCAGCATCATCATCGCAGCAAGCCCACGCCCATCGGCGATGCCCCCGGCCGCAACCACCGGCACGCCCGCGGCAAGATCTACGATTGCGGGCACGAGATCGACCGTGGTGCGGGAGGCGCCGTGACCACCCGCCTCCGTCCCCTGCGCGATCAGGATATCGGCGCCGGCTTCGAGCGCCTGCCGCGCCATCGCTTCGTCCTGCACCTGGCAGATCAGACGCGCGCCAGCCGACTTGATCTTCGTTGCGAACGGCGCGGGATCGCCGAACGAGAGCATGATCGCGGACGGCTTTGCGGAGAGCGCGATGTCGAGAAGCTCGGGCCGCTTGGCGAGGCTCCAGGTAATGAAGCCGATCCCAAACGGCGCGGACAGCGAAGCGAGCTTCGCGGTCTCCCGCTCCAGCCACGTCCTCTCGCCATAGCCGCCGCCCAGAATGCCAAACCCGCCGGCGCCGCTCACGGCCGCGACCAGACGGCTGCCCGCGATGACATCCATCGGCGCCAGCAGGACGGGATGGCTGATCTCAAGCAGCGTGGTCAGCGGTGTCGCAATGGGCATGGCCCCTCCCCCGATCTGGACAGCGAGAGTAAGCGCGATTAGCATTCTCGAAAATTGAATTGTTGCGAACGCTACCATCTCAAACCCGAAACGGCGCCATGGAACTCATCGATCTCCAGACCTTTGCCACTGTTGCCCGCACCGGCGGCATCACCCGCGCCGCCGAAGAGCTCAACACGGTGCAATCCAACGTTACCCAGCGCGTGAAGGCGCTGGAGGCGGAGATCGGCACGCCCCTGTTCGAACGCCATAGCCGTGGCATGACGTTGACCGGCGCCGGCAAGCGCCTCCTCCCCTACGCTCAAAAGATGGCGGCGCTGTCGCGCGAGGCCGTGCTTGCGGCGCGCGACGATGGCGAGCCGAAGGGACCGCTTGCGATCGGCTCGATGGAAACGACAGCGGCGGTACGGCTGCCGCCGCTGCTCGCCGATTTCCACCGCCGCTTCCCCGCCGTGCGGCTCTCCTTGCGCACGGCGACCACGGCCGACCTCGTCGCAGCCGTGCTCGAAGGTGCGCTCGACGGCGCCTTCGTCGCGGGCCCGATCGCGCATGCCGACCTCACCGCGACGAGCGCGTTCCGCGAGGAGCTGGTGCTGGTCAGCGCGCGGCGCTGGACCTCGCTTGCCGAGCTGCGCGCCGGCACGCCGGAATCCGGCCCGACTGCGCTGGTCTTCCGCACCGGCTGCACCTACCGCCAACGGCTCGAGCAGATCTTCGTCGACTTTGGCTGGCCGTCAGCCGCGCGCTTCGAGCTCGGCACGCTCGACGGCATGATCGGCTGCGTCGCCGCCGACATGGGCGTGACGTTGCTGCCGCGTGCCGTCGTCGAACGCAGCGCCATGAACGGCAGCGTCTCGATCCACACGCTGAGCGCCACGCACGCGCGCGTCGAGACCCTCTTCATCCAGCGTCGCGCCGGAAATCAATCCAGCGCGCTCGGCGGCTTTGCCGCGTGCCTGAAGCAGGACGAGGACGTCATCGCAGCCTGACGCGGTGACGCCGCGTCAGGCCGCGCTGTTCTAGAGTCGAATGTCCTCATAGGACTCGATCCGCCGCGGGCCGACTGAGGTCGCCTCGTGCGAATCCGCATCAGTGAGATTGCCGTAATCGAGCTTGGTCAATTTCGCAAGGTCCGCGATCGAGACCTGGAAGATACTGACATCCTCCTCCGACATCTTTTCGCGCAGATCCGCCTCCTGGATGCGATCGATCTCCATGACCAGCTTTCGCTGGCTCATCAGGAAAGCCGCCGCCTTGAGCGCGTCGTCATCCTCGTTGCGCCGGATCAGGATCTTCCAGAAATATTTCGGGATCTGAACGCCGCCGAAGCTCGGATCCTTGTGCGGCCGCCCGGTCGGATTGGGCAGATCGGATCCATCGGCATCCGGCCCGTCGAACACCGGACCATTCATGACGATGCCCTTCTCCTCGCCTTCGAGCAGGACATCGCGCGTGTAATCCTCCAGGCCCGCCCAGAGCTGCTTGCCCTGGTTGAACGAGAAGAATTGCGGCGAGCAATTGGTGAAGTGGAAGGAATCGTCGCCATGCTGCTTGGCCGCGGCGACGGTGTCGCCCCAGGTCGCATCGAGGCGGCGCACGAGATGACCGCGATCGAACGGGTTCTTACTGCGGTCCGCCTCGAAGGTGGCCTGCTTGCGGTAGAACTCGTCGCCGATCTGGGCATCGTCGTCGATGCGCGGATCGCGCAGCCAGGAATCCCCTTCGCGCTTGCCGACGTCCTGTTGCTGCCCGCCGTCGATATTGACACAGCTGAAGAAGGCGAGCCGGCGCTCCTTGTTCATGACGACGCTGTAGTTGAAATATTTCAGCTCGGACTGCCTGGAGCTCCCCTTCAGCGTCGCGATCCGGGACTTCAGAGCGGCCGGAATCTTCGGCAGGGCCACCGAGAATTTACCGGTGCCGAGAAAATTCGCCTTGTATCCAGGACGCGATTTCAGCGTGCTCTGATCGATATGCACGGCCTCCATGGGCAGGCCGTTCGCACTGATGCGAGGCAGGAGGCCGGCCGGCGGAGCGATCAACGGCTTGCCGCCGTTCGGCATACCGCCGTTCTGCGCCCCTCCGTTGCCCCCAGCCGGGCCCGGCACGGGTGCCAGCGGAGCGAACGGAATGTCCTTCCTGAACATCGGCAGCGGCACGCGGATCGGGACCACCAGCGAGGTCCCGTCGAGCGACTGCTCGACCCAGACATTGGCGCCGAAAGCAGGCGCGGCGACCGGCGCGCTGACCTTCTCGACCTCGAGCCGGATCGGCGGCTCTTCCTCGTCCAGCACCGGCCTGATCAAGGGATGGGAGCCGACGGCGACCTTGAGATCGGCGACGATCGCGCTGATCCGGATGCCTTCATTGGCGATCCAGTCGATCAGGGATTCATCCATCGACGGCTTCCACACCTTGCCGTCCTTGGCCAGGGTGCGGCCTTGCGAATCCTTCCGGGGAACGCCGCTGTGATGCAGCCCGACCACCTGCCAGAAGCGGTTGAACGCCGGCGAGCCCGACGATCCCGCCGTCGTATCGGTGTTGTACCAGAGGAAGTCGCCGACATATTTGAGCAGCTTGTTCTCGCGGACGCAGACCTGCTTCATCTGCCCGCTGGGGTGCTGCACGATGGTGAGGTACTCGCCGGGGTCTGCCTTGCCGGGCGCTCCGCTGAGCGGCAACCATCCCCAATCCTCGAGCTCCTCGTGGCCCGACAGCGAGGTCGGCGCCACCGCGACGACCGAGAAATCCAGCCTGTCATTGGTGTAGAAAAATTTGCCCGGCTCGAAGCCGAACCGCACCGGCACACGCTCTTGTCCGGAGACGTCGAGCTCGTAGTTGAAATCGGCGATCGAATTGGCGGCGTCGGCCGGCTTGCCGAAGACATGATGGTTCGTCAGCAGCAGGCCCGGCCCGATCAGAAAGCCCGAGCCGTAGCCGAGCAGGTTCGACTTGAGATCCCTGAGCTGAATGCGGCAGACCGAGCGCGAGGCCGCAGTCCCCTTGGCGAGATAGTTGATGCTGTCGAGATCATTGCCCTGGATGATCCGCTCCAGGCCGATCTCGGCCTTCTCCACGTCCTGCGTCTCGGCCAACAGCTGGCGCTGGCGCACGCGCATCTTCTCGACGGTCATCTCGATCGGACCGTCGCCCAGTTTCCGGTTCAGGGCATCGGGTGAGAACTCGGCTTGCTTGAATCGCCTTTCTGAGCCCGCGATCAGGCTTGGCTTGATGAGCATCGTGACCTCTCAAATGATTGGCGAATATTGGACCTGGTGAGCGCCTGAAAAAATCTGCGCGAAGTTGCAGCGCGGGCCGGATGGCCGATCGCTGCCGATCGTTCTGGAAATCGGGGGCTCCGCCCCACACTACTTTAGACCTGCACATCTCCTGCCACGCAACCACCGGCATCATGCCATGGTCTGCAATGTCACCAGTGTGAGATTTCCCACAAATGATCGATGCGCCCGCGCATCACGATTTCGCGCGCTGCTTGCTGCCGCTGGATCATCTACGGCTTCAGCTGCCACCGCCGCAGCGCCACGACGGCCCAGATCGCTTCCACCAGCCCGAACGGCCAGGCGCCCTGCAGAAAACCGTAGGCCGAGCCGAGCCCGCAGGATGCGGCGAACAGCAGCACGAACCAATGGCTGCGATCTTCCAGGGCGTAACTGACCAGCATCGCCGTGACGGCGAACAGGCCGAATAATGTCAGCGCATCCATTGTTCCGGGTTCACTCCGCGGCGCGACGCGTGATATGCGCTACGCATGCCGGCTCTTATCCTGCCCCTCATCGATGCTGCAACCCACTGGCCCGCGCGCGGCGCGCTGGTCGGGCTCGACCTCGGCACCAAGACCATCGGCGTTGCCGTATCCGATCCGGACCGGCGGCTTGCGACCGGCGTCGAGACGATCCAGCGCAAGCAGTTCAAGCAGGACGCCGCCCGGCTGCTCGCGATCGCGGCCGAGCGCAGGGTGGTCGGCTTCGTGCTCGGCCTGCCCATCAACATGGACGGCAGCGAGGGTCCGCGCGCGCAATCCACCCGCGCCTTCGCCCGCAATCTTGCCGGGCTCACACCCCTCCCCATCGGCCTGTGGGACGAGCGTCTCTCGACCGCGGCGGTCGAGCGCGAGCTGATCGGCATGGACGTCAGCCGCGCCAAGCGCGCCGAGGTGATCGACGAGCACGCCGCGATCTTCATCCTGCAGGGCGCGCTCGACCGCCTCGCCAATCTCCGTCCAGGGACCGCCTGACCGATGGCCGTCGTGATCGCGGCGCTGCTGCCGGTCTTCATCCTCATCGTGCTCGGAATCGTGCTGAAGCGCAGCCTGATGCGGCTCGACACGCAGTGGCACGGGCTGGAGCGGCTGACCTATTTCGTGCTGTTTCCGATGCTGCTGATCCAGACGCTGGTGAAGGCCGACCTCTCCAAGGTGCCGGTCGCCGGTGTCGGCGGCGCGCTGCTGCTGTCGGCATTGGCGATGTCGCTGCTCTGCCTCGCGCTCCGCCCTGCCCTGGCCCGGCTCGATATCGACGGGCCCGCCTTCACCTCGATCTTCCAGGGCGCGACACGCTGGCAGACCTTCGTCGGGCTGTCGGTGGCCGCCAACATGTTCGGCGATGTCGGACTGGCGCTCGCCTCCGTGGCGATGGTCGCGATCATTCCCCTCGTCAATGTGTTGAGCGTCGTGGTGCTCGCCCATTATGCCGCGCCGGAGAAGCAGTCAGCGCGGACCATCGTCATGACGGTGATCGCAATCCCCTGATCTGGGCCTGCGCGATCGGGCTCTTCGTCAACGTCACCCACCTGCCGTTGCCAAAACTCTGGCACGAGGTGGCAGACGCGCTCAGCCGCTCCTCGCTCGCGATCGGCCTGCTCGTCACCGGCGCCGGCCTGCATCTCGAAGGCCTCTTGCGTCCAAGCCTGGCCGCGGCCATCGGCGTCGTCTTCAAGCTCGCGCTGATGCCTGCACTGGCGCTGGCGCTTGCCCTCTGGTTCGGGCTATCAGGCGACAGCCGCGCGATCGTGGCGATCTGCGCGGCGGTGCCGACCTCGTCCAGCGCCTATGTGATGGCGCGCCAGATGGGCGGCGATGCTCCGCTGCTGGCGCAGATCATCACGCTGCAGACGATTTTGGCGGCGATCACGATGCCGATCGCGATCGCGCTGGCAGCTTAGCTCCCCAGCCACATCGTCAGGACCACCGCGGTCAGATTGTTCAGCGCGTGCAGCACGATGGTGAGCCAGAGCGAATTCGCGCGATAGCGCATGTAGCCGAACCACAGGCCGATGGTGAAGACTTCGGCGAGGAAGTACATGTCGTATTGCAGGTGCACGACCGTCCAGACCAGCGACGACAGCAGGATCGCGCCGGGCACGCGCAGGAAGCTCGCCGACCAGCCGCGAAAGAGGAAGCCCCGCGCCAGGATCTCCTCCGACATCGGCGCAGCCACGCTGAAGGCGAACAGCAGCAGCAGCGCCGCGCCCTTGTCGCGGCCCGATTTCAACAAATCGGTCATGAACCCCGGCGTCGCCTCGCGGCCGAGCGCGCGCGACATCGTCTCCCAGACCAGCACAAGCAGGATGAGGCCGACCGCACCGAATAGGAGCTGCTTCCAGGACGGCCAATGCAGCGCGAGATAGTCGACGAAGGAGGCTTTCTTGATGCGGATGGCGAGCCACACCGCCAGGAGCGTCGCCGGCAGGCCCATGATGACCGAAAGCGCGAGCGTCTGGGGCTCGCTGCCGACGAGCTGGATCGAGGCGAAGTCCATGGGAAGACCACGCTGCACCGCCAGCAGGACGACGGCGCCGATCTGCCCGACGAACATCGCGACGAAGACGAAGAGGCCCCACAGCGCGGTGCCCAAGAACATCCAGACGCGCGGCGGCGCAGGCGTCACAGTCAGCGACGGATGGTCGGGATTGAGGGAATCCATCAGGAGGCTTTCGTTAGGAAGACTCACGGCAGCGCCCGCTCCAGCAGCGCGCGCACGTCGCCGTTCTCCAGCTCCACGGCGCCGTACATGCTGGCGTGATTGGCCGCAAGACGCGTGCTCGCGAACAGTTCGGCATTGCGCGGGGAAACACCGTTGAGAGCCGCAGCCGCAGCCAGCAGCGCCAGCTTCTCGACGGCGAGACGCGCGACGCGCTCGCCATCGGCGCGGCGGAAAGTCTTGCCGATGAAGGTGGCCGTCTCGCCTGCGCCGGGCAAGCCCTTCGTCTCGGCCGCAAGCGATTGCAGCACAGCCGTCGCCGCCTCCGGCTCGCGCGAGAGCGCCCGGAGCACGTCGAGGCACATCACGTTGCCGGAGCCCTCCCAGATCGCGTTGACCGGCGATTCCCGGTAGTGCCGCGCCAGAATGCCGTCCTCGACATAGCCGTTACCGCCGAGGCATTCCATGGCCTCATAGAGGAACGGCGGCGCACTCTTGCAGGTCCAGTATTTGATCGCGGGCGTCAAGAGCCGCATATAGGCGGCCTCCGCCGCGTCGCGCGGCGTGCGGTCGAAGGCGCGGCAGAGCCGCATCACCAGCGCCGTGCTCGCCTCGACATGCAGCGCCATGTCCGACAGCACCGCCTGCATCAGCGGCTGGTCGGCCAGATGCTTCTGGAACACGCTGCGGTAACGGGCGTGATGCAGCGCATGCGCGAGCCCCGAGCGCATCAGGCCGACGGAGGCGATCGCGCAATCCTGCCGCGTCAGCTGCACCATCTGGATGATGGTGCGGATGCCCTTGCCCTCCTCGCCGACCCGTTCGGCGTAGGCACCGACGAACTCGACCTCGGACGAGGCATTGGAGCGATTGCCGAGCTTGTCCTTCAAGCGCTGGAACTGGATCGCATTCACCGAACCATCCGGCGCGAAGCGCGGCATGAAGAAACAGGTCAGCCCGCCGTCCGCCTGCGCCAGCACCAGGAACGCATCGCACATCGGCGCCGACATGAACCATTTGTGGCCGGTGATGCGATAAGCCTCGCCCTCGCGCACCGCGCGCGTCATGTTGGCGCGCACGTCGGTGCCGCCCTGCTTCTCGGTCATGCCCATGCCGAGCGTCATGCCGCGCTTCTGCCACCACGGCGCAAAGCTCGGGTCGTAGCTCCGGGTCGACAGCACCGGCATCACCTTGCCGAGCAGGTCCGGCTGCATCGCCAGCGCACCGACCGAGGCGCGGGTCATCGTGATCGGACAGAGATGGCCGGTCTCGACTTGGGCGGCCATGTAGAATTTTGCCGCACGAATGACTTCGGCGGCATCGCCCGCAGGTTTGCCGTCCGCGGTCCACGTCGAATTGTGCACGCCGGCATGGGCGCTGTGCGCCATCAATTCGTGATAGGCCGGGTGAAACTCGACCTGGTCGCGGCGATTACCTTTGGCGTCGAAGGTGCGCAGCTTCGGCGTATTCTCGTTCGCGACGCGCCCGCGATCGGCCATCGCAGCCGAGCCCCATTGCTTGCCGAACTCGGACAGCTCGCGTTCCGCCGCCGCACCACCATTGGCCTTCACCGCATCGACCAGCGGCCGATCGACAGTGAACAGGTCGATATCCTCGAACGGCGGCGACTGGTTTAAGACCTCGTGGGTCGCAAAGCTCGGCTGGGTCATGGTGCTTCCTCGGCGCGGAATCAGTTCCGGCGCGGCTGGATCGGGAAATCATAGGCTGCCCCACCGGCCCCCGGCAGGGAAAAATGCCACCACTCCTTCGAATAGTTCACAAAGCCTTGCCTGGTCATCGCAGCCACCAGCCGCTTGCGCCAGATGCGCTGCTCGGAGGTGATCGCCGGTGCCGCGGTATGGCCCTTGGCATCGGTACAGTCGTAGCCGGTGCCCATGTCGACGCTGCCTTCCGGCGCGCGCGCTTCGACCGGCGCGGTGCAATCGGCATAGGTCTTTGCCGGATCGTATTTGGCGGCGTTGTCGGCTTTGAGATCGACCAAAGTGAGATCGAGCGCGGCGCCCGTCGAATGCTGCGACCGGCTCGCGATGTAGCCGAGGCGGAACAGCTCGGTCTTGGGAATTTTGGGATTGTAGCGCCGCTCGGCGGCGCTCTCGTGACCGTTCTGCGACCACTTGACCATGTCGAGCGAGGCCCGCGCCGGCCGGTAGCAGTCGAACATCTTGAGCGAGAGATTTTGCGCCGCGAGCTCCTCTTGAACCGCCTTCAGCCGCAGCCCGACTTCGCGCTTCACCACGCATTCACCGGCATTGTAGCCGGCGAGCGGCCGGCCGACGAAATTGTTCGAGGTGGCGTAGCGGATGTCCTGGATGATGGCGGGATCGATCTCGCGCAGATAAACAAAGCCGCCGGGGAGCGATTGGGCGTGGGCGGAGGAGATTGTTGCTGCAGCCAAGAGCACAGTCAGGATTGTTTTCACGAAATGCCCCCACATCGTCCTGGCCGGGTTTATCCCGGCCATCCACGTTCTTTTTGCGTCAAATGCGATAGAAGAACGTGGATGCCCGGGACAAGCCCGGGCATGACGGAGAGGCCACGCCGCAGCGTCGGGACGGACAGATCAGGGGATAACTCACCGCCCCGGCTTTGGCCCTTGCCCCCTCATCCATCCGCGCCTATAGCTCTCGTTTTAATGACATCGAAATCGACCTTCGTCCTCGGCCACCGGCATTTGCTGGGCATCGAGGGCCTTTCCGCGGCCGACATCACCGGCCTCCTCGACCTGTCCGAAGAATATGTCGAGCTCAACCGCCAGGTTGACAAGAAGCGCACCGTCCTGCGGGGACGGACGCAGGTGAACCTCTTCTTCGAGGCCTCCACCCGGACCCAATCCTCGTTTGAACTCGCGGGCAAGCGGCTCGGCGCGGACGTCATGAACATGTCGGTGTCCTCCTCGTCCATGAAGAAGGGCGAGACGCTGATCGACACCGCGATGACGCTGAACGCGATGCACCCGGACATCCTGGTGATGCGCCATCATGCCTCCGGCGCGGTGGAACTGCTGGCGCGCAAGGTTGACGGTTCCGTGATCAATGCCGGCGACGGCGCCCATGAGCATCCGACCCAGGCCCTGCTCGACGCGCTCACCATCCGTCGCAACAAGGGCCGGATCGAGGGGCTCGTGGTCGCGATCTGCGGCGACGTGCTGCATTCGCGCGTCGCCCGCTCCAACATCATCCTGCTCAACACGATGGGCGCCCGCGTCCGCGTGGTCGGCCCCACCACGCTGCTGCCGCCGGGCATCGAGCGGATGGGCGTCGAGGTCGCGCGCGACATGCGCGAGGGGCTCAACGGCGCCGATATCGTCATGATGCTGCGGCTGCAGCGCGAGCGTATGAACGGCTCCTTCGTGCCGTCATCCAGCGAGTACTTCAACTATTTCGGGCTCGACCAGAAGAAGCTCGCCTACGCCAAGCCCGACGCACTGGTGATGCATCCGGGCCCCATGAACCGCGGCGTGGAGATCGACTCGATTGTGGCCGACGGCGCTCAGTCCCTGATCCGCGAACAGGTGGAGATGGGGGTGGCCGTGCGCATGGCGGTGCTGGAAGCGCTCGCCCGTAACCTGCCGAACGCGTGATGCCGATGTTGACCGATCGCCGCCCCATCCTGCTCGCCAACGCCCGCGTCGTCGATCCCTCCCGGGATTTCGACGGTGTCGGCGACGTCCTCATCGCCGACGGCGCCATCCGCGAGACCCGCCGCGGCATCGGCGCGGCCGGCGTCCCCGAAGGAACCGACATCGTCAACTGCTCCGGCAAGATCGTGGCGCCCGGCCTGATTGACATGCGCGCCTTCGTCGGCGAGCCCGGCTTCAGCCATCGCGAGACCTTTGCCACTGCGAGCCAGGCGGCCGCGACCGGCGGCATCACCACGATCATCTGCCAGCCCGACACCTCTCCGGTGATCGATAATTCGGCGACCGTCGACTTCGTGATGCGCCGCGCCCGCGACACCGCGATCGTCAACATCCAGCCGATGGCAGCCCTCACCAAGGGCATGCACGGCGATGAGATGACCGAGTTCGGCCTGCTCAAGGCCGCGGGCGCCGTCGCCTTCAGCGACGGCGTCAGAAGCGTGACCAATGCGCAGGTGATGCGCCGCGCGCTGACCTACGCGCGCGATTTCGACGCGCTGATCGTGCACTACACCGAGGACCCCGATCTCGTCGGCGAAGGCGTGATGAACGAGGGCGAGTTCGCATCGCGGCTCGGCCTGATGGGCATCCCGAATGCTGCCGAGGCCGTGATCCTCGAACGCGACATGCGCCTCGTGGCGTTGACCGGCGGCCGCTATCACGCGGCCTCGCTGACCTGCATCGATTCCCTCGAGATCCTCCAGCGCGCCCGCGACGCCGGGCTCGCCGTCAGCGCCTCGGTCTCGATCAACCATCTTGCGCTGAACGAGAACGACATCGGCCCCTACCGCTCGTTCCTGAAACTGTCGCCGCCACTGCGGACGGAGGACGACCGCCGCGCGCTGGTGGCCGCAATCGCCTCCGGCCTCCTCGACGTCATCATGTCCGACCACAACCCGCAGGACGTCGAGGTCAAGCGCCTGCCGTTCGCCGAAGCCGCACCGGGCGCCGTTGGACTCGAAACCATGCTGCCCGCCGGCCTGCGCCTCGTGCACAATGGCGAGCTGGACCTGAAGACGCTGGTCCGGGCGATGTCGACCCGGCCGGCAGAGCTGCTCGGCCTGCCTGGCGGAACCCTGCGTGCAGGCAGCCCGGCCGACGTCATCGTGATCGACCCAGATGTGCCCTGGGTGGTCGATCCCGCCGACCTCAAATCGCCCTGCAAGAACACCCCGTTCGACGAGGCCCGCTTTACAGGCCGCGTGGTGCGCACCATTGTCGGCGGACGCACGGTCTACGAACATGTCTGATGTGCGCAATCGTTCGGCTCGGAAGTCGGGCCTTTGGAGCTGCCGCCATGGGGCTTGAAGCATTTCTGCCGGTGGCCTTCATCATCGGCTACCTCCTCGGCTCGATCCCGTTCGGGCTGGTCCTGACCAAGCTCGCCGGCACCCAGGATATCCGCTCGATCGGCTCCGGCAGCATCGGCGCCACCAATGTGCTGCGCACCGGGCGCAAGAGCCTTGCCGCGGGCACCCTGCTGTTCGACGCGCTCAAGGGCACCGTGGCCGTGGTGATCGCCGGCTACATCGCAGGACCCAATGCCGCCATGGTGGCCGGGCTCGGCGCGTTCCTCGGCCATCTTTTCCCGGTCTGGCTCAAGTTCCGCGGCGGCAAGGGCGTGGCCGTCTATATCGGCATCCTGCTCGGCCTGTTCTGGCCTGGCGCCGTCGTGTTCTGCCTGATCTGGCTGGCGACCGCCTTCACCACCCGCTACTCCTCGCTCTCCGCCCTGGTGGCGGCGTTCGTCACGCCGATGTTCCTGTGGTGGTTCGGGCATCTCGCCTTGTCGGCGCTGACGGCGCTGCTGACGCTGCTGCTGTTCTATGCGCACCGCGAGAACATCAAGCGTTTGCAGACCGGCAAGGAAAGCCGGATCGGCGAGAAGGCGTAGAGCGTTTTGGAGCGAAGCGGATTCCGGTTCGCGTCAAACGAGTGTCCACAGCCGGGCATCTACGGATACCTAGGCACCTCTGCTGGATTATATGTCAGTTCCTGTTCGCAAATGACGGCCGAATCACGGTTGTATTGGCGAGCGGATTCCGGCCTGTCATCCTGACAGCGGAAATGGGTTACGCGGTTGCTCAGAATGAGCGAGAAGATTGTCGGCGCGCATGACGGGGTTGGTTCGCGAGGTGCGGTGCGCACCGCGGCAAGCCGTCTGCTCTCGACCACCGACATCTGGTCCGATGCGCCCTCGCCGCCTCCCGCGCCAGAGCCTCCTCCCATCCTGCCGCCAACGTCGCAGCCTGATCCGATCGCGCAAGCGCCTGTGACGGCCGAGGTGGTGACCACGACCGCGCCCGTTGCGCGTGCGCAGCTGCCCGCCGGCCAATGGCCGCCGCGAAAGCTCTCGCTCGCGCTGCAGGGCGGCGGCACCTTTGCCGCCTTCACCTGGGGCGTGCTGGAGCGGCTGCTGGAAGAGCCGATCGAGGTCGACACCATCAGCGGCGCCAGCGCCGGCGCCATCAATGCACTCCTGCTCGCCTCTGGCCTTGCCGAAGGCGGCCGCGAAGCTGCTCGGGCACGGCTGAGCCGGTTCTGGCTCCGCCTGATGCACGAGGCCTCGTTCCGCTCGCTGATGCTGGTCGGCGGCTTTTCCCCGGCGGGAAGCTCGGTCGCGTTCGGTCCGACGCTGCGCTCCGGCCAGTTCGATCCTTTCGATCTCGATCCGCTGCGGCAGGCGCTATCGCGCGACATCGATTTCGCCGCGCTGCTCAATCCGGACTGCCCGAAACTCCTGATCGCGGCGACACGGATCCGCGACGGGCAGCAGCAGATCTTCCGCAACGACGCCATCACCGCCGATGTCGCGCTGGCCTCGACCTGTCCGCCCTTGGTGCACTGCGCCGTCGAGATCGAGGGCGAAGCCTATTGGGACGGCGGCTTTGGCGGCAATCCACCCTTGCTGCGGCTGGCGCAGGAGACGTCGACGTCCGACGTCCTGCTCGTCCAGGTCACGCCGGCGCGCGACAGCTACGTGCCGATCACGCTCGCCGCGATCGATCGCCGGCTCGACCAGATCGCGGCCAACGCCGCCCTCAATGCCGAGATGGCGGCGATCGCCTGGACGCAGGCGCATGCCGCGCCGTCGCTGCGCCTCACCAGGATCGCGGCGGAAGATTCCGTTGACGGCCTGGCCCAACGTTCGTCCACCGATCTCGGCCGCGGCTTCATTCGCCTGCTGCACCGAAGCGGTCGCGCAGCCGCCGAGCGCTGGCTCGGGCAAGATGCAAAGGTCGGCGCACCGCTCTCTGCGCCCGCACAATCCCTTGTCGCTTCCGAACCCGCGCTAACCTGATTTCGCCAGCGCGTTCTCCAGGAACCACGCCGCCGCGAGTGCGACCGGATCGTTCCCGAAGCGCGCGATCACCTGCACGCCGATTGGCAGGCCACTCGCCTTCAGCACCGGCACGTTGACGCAAGGATTGCCCATCAGTGTCCAGAGCCGATTGTAGCGGGGATCGCCTGTCGTCGCGAGCTCCTTGGCCGGTGCCGTGCCGGGCGCCGAATAGGTCAGGAGCACGTCGAAGCCCTCGAACAATTCGCCGAGCTCGCGGCGGCCACGACGGCTGATCCGGCGTGCCTCGTCATAGTCCTTCGGCGTCAGATGCGCGGTGGCATCGAGGCTTGCACGCAACATCGGTGCGATCTCGTCGTGACGCTCCGAAAACTCCCAGGCCAATGCGCGATGCGCCTCGAATTCCTGGACGATGGGATGGATGCGCCAGGCCTCCTGCACCGCCTCCGGCAGATCAATGGCCTGCACGCTGGCACCGGCACGTTCCGCAGCCTTGATCGCGGCCTGCAAGCCCTCCTCGGCCGCCGGCTCCACGGCGCCGGCAAACTCCTGCCTGACCACGCCGATACGTGGCGCCTTCGCCGGAACGATGCCGGAAAACTCGGTACGGCCCGTCATCGCCAATAGTCCGCGCGTGAGATCTTCCGCGCGCGATCCGAACAGGCCGACCGTGTCGAGTGCCCACGAGTAGCACTTGACGCCAACCGTCGGCAGCATCCGGAACGACGGCTTGATCGCGGCAGTCCCGCAATAGGCGGCGGGCCGGATCACCGAGCCGCCGGTCTGGGTGCCCAGCGCCAGCGGGATCATGCCGGCACCGACGGCCGCCGCCGAGCCCGAGGACGAGCCGCCCGGCGAATGGCCGAGATTGTGCGGATTGAGCGTCGGGGTCGGATCGCGCGAGGCGAACGCCGTCGTTGTGGTCTTGCCGATGATGGTGGCGCCCGCCCGCTTCAGCATCATGACAACAGGCGCATCGGCGCGCGGCTGCCAGCCGCGATAGATCTCCGAGCCCATCTCGGTCGGCATATTGGCGGTGTCGATGATGTCCTTGATGCCGACGGCGATGCCGCGCAGCGGGCCGGCGCTTTGCGCCTTCGCGGCCTTGTCGTGTCGGACGAAGGCGTGGACGTCCTTCTCTTTGGCCTCGATCGCCGCATGCGACTGGGCGATGGCGGCATCGGGCGACAACTCGCCGGCTTCGATGCGGCGCTGGAGGTCGGCAAGTGAGATCATGGCAAAATCCTTCTTATTGGCATCGCTTTTAGCATCGGGGCGAGGTCGCGCAAGCGCACGCCGCTGTTGCGCAACGCCCTCAGGTTGTTCCATGCTGCCCCCACAAGGAGACGCCGTGGACGCCATCAATCCGAGCGTGGAGCTGACCGAAGCTGAGCGGATCGACCGCCTGCGGCTGATCCGCTCCGACAATGTCGGACCGCGCACCTTCCGTTCGCTGGTCGATCATTTCGGCAGCCCGCGCGCCGCACTGGAGCGGCTGCCTGACTTGGCGCGCCGCGGCGGCGCGGCGCGGTCGGGGCGCATCTGCAGCGCGGATGAGGCCAAGGCCGAGCTCGCCGCGAGCCGCAAATTCGGCATCGCCTGGCGCGCGCCCGGCGAGGACGGCTATCCGGCCCGGCTGGCAATGATCGACGATGCGCCGCCGCTGCTCGCCGTGCGCGGCGATACGAAGACCTTGATGCGTCCGATGATCGCCATCGTCGGCTCGCGCAACGCCTCCGGTGCCGGGTTGAAATTCGCAGGCTTGCTGGCGCGCGAGCTTGGCGAAGCCGGCTTTATCGTCATCTCCGGGCTCGCCCGCGGCGTCGATCAGGCCGCACATCGCGCCAGTGTCGCAAGCGGCACGATCGCGGTGCTCGCCGGCGGTCATGATTGCATCTATCCGCCCGAGCATGGCGACCTGCTCGCAGCGATCCTCGACCACGCGGGGGCTGCGATCTCCGAGATGCCGCTCTCCCACGAGCCGCGCGCCCGCGACTTTCCCCGCCGCAACCGGCTGATCTCGGGCGCCTCGCTCGGCGTCGTCGTGGTGGAAGCGGCGCACCGCTCGGGCTCGCTGATCACCGCGCGCATGGCGGCCGAACAGGGCCGCGAAGTGTTCGCGGTGCCGGGCTCGCCGCTCGATCCGCGGGCCGCCGGCGCCAACGATCTGATCAAGCAGGGCGCGACCCTCGTCACCGAAGCTGCCGATATCATCAATGCTGTCGCACCGATCATGGAGCGGCCGCTGATGCACCCCGCGAGCGAGCCCGACAGCGAGCCGTTCGAGAGCGATCCGCAAAGCCACGACCGCGACCAGATCACCGGCCTGCTCGGCCCCACCCCCATCTCGATCGACGATCTCGTGCGGATGTCCGGCGCCTCGCCTGCGATCGTGCGCACCGTGCTGCTGGAGCTCGAGCTCGCCGGAAAGCTGGAGCGTCACGGCGGCGGGTTGGTGTCGCTGATCTAGGGATCGTTCCGCTCGTCGAACTTCGTCCGCGCCGCCGCGATCTGCTGCTGATGCGCGATCGCCCACTCGCCGAGCGCCTTCACCGGCTGCTGGAGGCCACGGCCGAGATCGGTCAACTCATAGTCGACCCGCGGCGGGATGGTGGGGAAGATCGTGCGCGTAACGAGGCCGTCGCGCTCCAGCCCCCGCAGCGTCAATGTCAGCATGCGCTGCGAGATGCCGTTGATCATGCGCTTCAGCTCGTTGAAGCGCTTAGGCCCGTCGCTCAGCATCATGATGACGAACACGCTCCATTTGTCACCGACGCGAGACAGTACGGAGGCGACACCACGGCAGTCCGCATGGTCGGGATGCGGCATTGGATCGGGCCTTGGCGTCGCAGGAAAACCGGTGTTCTCAAGTTTCAAAGATGTGCCCATGGCTCAAAAAAGTGCGTTCTTGCGGGATTTTCGATAGTCACTCATGTAGCTCTGGTTACAAACTTATACCAGGGTGACCTCAAATGAAACTCCTCCATATCGACTCCAGCGTGCTCGGCCCCCACTCCGTCTCCAGGCAGGTCTCCGCCGCCATCGTCGACCGGCTCCGGCAGGCGACACCCTCACTGGACATCACTTATCGCGACCTGACCCAGACCCCGCTGGCCCACCTCTCCGGCTCGCACCTCGCCGCCGCGCAAGGCGCGCCCGCGCCGGCGGAACTCGGACCCGACCTTGCTGCGAGCGCAGCCGCGCTGGATGAGTTCCTGGCCGCCGACATCGCCGTGATCGGCGCGCCCATGTACAACTTCACCATTCCCAGCCAGCTCAAGGCCTGGATCGATCGCATTCTGGTGGTGGGGAAGACTTTCAAATACGGCGCGGCCGGGCCCGAGGGGCTCGCCGGCGGCAAGCGCGTGATCGTGGCGATCTCGCGCGGCGGCTATTACGGCGTCGAGACGCCGTACGCAGCCGGCGAACATCTCGAAAGCTATCTGCGCTGGGTGTTCGGCTTCATGGGCATCACCGGCGTCGAATTCATTCCGGCCGACGGCGTCCAGGTCGGCCCGGACCACCGCGAGAAGTCGCTGGCCGGCGCCCTCCAGGCGGCAACAAGCCTTCGCGCGGCCTGAGTTCATGCCGACATCATCAGTCGCCGGGGCACCGCCTGCGGCGGCTGATGGACGGCGGCCGGTCTGCGAAGCTAAAACCAGGCGCCCTGCATGCCCAGGATGACCGCGACGAGCGAGATGAACAGGCCAATGCCGGCGAACAGAACCACCCCGATGAGTTCGGAAGTATCGGAGCGTTTGGCCGGAACGGTTGAATTTTCGGTGTAAATGCGCGGTGCTGAAATCGATGAAAAAATGCGAGCTGCTTTTGGCATATCGAGCTCCCTTGAAATGAGTCTTGTGACCCCCGCCCGTAAAAATGTCTTGGCAGCTTGCACGAAGGTTCAACGCCTCACGCAAGGTTCAGGAATATACGGCTCGCCAGGTGCAGGAATGCCGGCGCAATCGCAATGATCGCGCCGACTGATTCAATTTTCACTTCACTTGATCAACCGCGATAGATCGGCGCGCCGCTCGGCGAGGCCACCGCGCCGCCGTCGACGAAGATCTCCTGGCCCTGCACATGCGCGGAATCATCGGAGGCAAGGAATAGCACCGTCTTCGCAACGTGATCGGTTTCACCGATGCGCCCCAGAGGTGTCGACAGCGCGATCCGCTTCTCGAACGCCTTCTCGGCTTCCGGTGTTGCCGTTGCAGGCCCCCAGATCGGCGTGCGGGTCGCGCCGGGCGCGACCACGTTGACGCGGATGCCGCGCGGCGACAGCTCCGAGGCCATGATCCGCGCCATCGCGCGCACGCCGGCTTTCGCCGCGCCATAGGCCGAGTAGCCGGGAATGCCGAGCACGGAGATCACCGAGCCGTTGAGGATGATCGAGGCATTATCGCTGAGATAAGGCAGTGCCGCCTGCACCGTGAAGAATACACTTGTCAGGTTCGTGCTGATGACCTTCTCGAAGACCTCGAGCGTGGCCGAGCCGAGCGGCGTGCCGCCGGCGATGCCGGCATTGGCGAACACGATGTCGAACTTGCCGAACCTCTCGGCGCCCTGCTTGATCGCAGCTTCCGTCGCGGCGATGTCGGTGGCGTCCGCGGCGAGCGCGAGCGCGTTCGGCCCGAGCTCCTTGGCGGCAGCCTCCAGCGTCTGTTTGTTGCGCCCGGTGATCACCACCTTGGCGCCTTCGGCCACGAACAATTTTGCGGTTGCAAGGCCAATGCCGCTATTGCCGCCGGTGATCAGGGCCGTCTTGTTCTTCAATCTCACGTTCGCCTCCAGTGGTTGCATCATAAAATCATGTTGCCATCTAGGGCGCGTGGTTTTATGATGCAACCACAAAAACGCGTGATCGGCACGCCGATCGTGCGAACACGACAGGACCGGAACGATGGTGAAACGAACCAGCTTCGAGGGCGATGGCTGCCCGATCGCGAGGTCGCTGGATGCGCTCGGCGATTGGTGGTCGCTGCTGATCATCCGCGAGGCGCTGTTCGGCCTGCGCCGCTTCGGCGAATTCCAGAGCAAGCTCGGCATGGCCAAGAACATCTTGTCGGTCCGGCTGCGCTCGCTGGTCGACCACGGCATCCTGGCAACCGCCCCCGCCTCCGACGGTAGTGCCTATCAAGAGTATGTGCTGACACCGAAGGGCCGCGGCACCTTCCCGATCCTGGTGGCGCTCAGGCAATGGAGCGAGGAGTTCGACGATCGCCCAGAGGAGATCGCGACTGTATTGGTGGATCGCGCCAAAGGCCGCCCGGTGAAGAAGCTCGAGATGCGCGCCGAGGATGGGCGACTGCTCAGCCCAGCGGATACCACGCTGAAGCCGCGGGCGACGCGGCGGCGGCGATTGGCGTGACAGCCGTAACCCCACCACGCCGTCATTGCGAGGAGCCTTGCGACGAAGCAATCCAGACTGCCGCCGCGGAAAGACTCTGGATTGCTTCGCTGCGCTCGCAATGACGGGGATAGAACGGCGCCCCTATCTCACACCGTCACCCTGAGGTGCTCGCCTCTTCGGCGAGCCTCGAAGGGCGACGGCCCGGCTGCACCAGCGTGGCCGTGCATCCTTCGAGGCTCCCGGCGCGATGCCTTGCATCGCGCCACTCGCGCCTCAGGATGACGGGGCTGACGTTGGCTGCCCCCCTCACGACAGCTTGCGCTTGCTCCGCAGCCTCACATGCTCGTCGGCCTCGAGCTTGGTCATGCCCAGGAGATAATGCAGCACGTCAAGCTTGTGGCGCTCGGCGAGCTTGCGCAAGGCCCCGACCTGCTCGGCGATGAAGGCGACAGCCTCGTCCACGCCGCCCTCCCCCGGTTCCTCGTGACGCGAGCCTCCCGGCGCGCCTGATGCGGCGCGCGCCCGTTTCTTTCCCGGCCTAGTCACCAGCCCCCACCCGAATCCATGCCCCGCCGAAACATTACGCCGACATCGATCGCAACTCCAAGGTGGTATTTTGCAACTTTCTCGATATGAAACTTTTCCCATCCGGGCGTCTTTCAACAGCCTTCGATTTGACAGCGAGGGCCTCACCACCCATGTTCGGGGCGAAACGGCCGACCCGAGTCCTTTCGTTTTCGGCCTCAGATTTTCCCGTAAGTTACTGGAACTACATGAATATCGTCATTGTGGAGTCGCCGGCGAAAGCCAAGACGATCAACAAGTATTTGGGCTCGTCCTATGAGGTTCTGGCCTCGTTCGGCCATGTCCGCGACCTGCCCGCGAAGAACGGCTCCGTCGATCCCGACGCCAATTTCAAGATGATCTGGGAGGTCGACCCCAAGGCGGCCGGCCGGCTCAACGACATCGCCAAGTCCCTGAAGAACGCCGACCGCCTGATTCTCGCCACCGACCCTGATCGCGAGGGCGAGGCCATCTCCTGGCATGTGCTGGAGGTGCTGAAGGAAAAGCGCGCGCTGAAGGACCAGAAGATCGAGCGGGTGGTGTTCAACGCCATCACCAAGCAGGCGGTCTCGGACGCGATGAAGCATCCGCGCCAGATCGACGGCGCGCTGGTCGACGCCTATATGGCGCGCCGTGCGCTGGACTATCTGGTCGGCTTCACCCTCTCCCCCGTGCTGTGGCGCAAGCTGCCGGGCGCCCGCTCCGCCGGCCGCGTGCAGTCGGTGGCGCTGCGTCTCGTCTGCGACCGCGAGCTCGAGATCGAAAAATTCGTCGCGCGTGAATATTGGTCGCTGATCGCGACCCTGCTCACCCCGCGCGGCGATGCCTTCGAGGCCCGCCTCGTCGGCGCCGACGGCAAGAAGATCCAGCGCCTCGACATTGGAACCGGCGCGGAAGCCGAAGACTTCAAGAAGGCGCTGGAGACGGCCGCCTACGCCGTGACCTCGGTCGATGCGAAGCCTGCCCGGCGCAATCCGCAGGCGCCCTTCACCACCTCGACGCTGCAGCAGGAAGCCAGCCGCAAATACGGCTTCGCGCCGGCGCACACGATGCGCATCGCTCAGCGCCTCTATGAGGGCATCGACATCGGCGGCGAGACCACCGGACTCATTACTTATATGCGTACCGACGGCGTGCAGATCGCCCCCGAGGCGATCACCCAGGCGCGCAAGGTGATCGGCGAGGACTACGGCAACGCCTATGTGCCGGACGCGCCGCGCCAGTACCAGGCCAAGGCCAAGAACGCCCAGGAAGCGCACGAGGCGATCCGCCCGACCGACATGTCCCGCCGCCCCGACAGCATGAGCCGCAAGCTCGATGCCGATCAGGCGCGACTTTATGAGCTGATCTGGAAGCGCACCATTGCGAGCCAGATGGAATCGGCCGAGCTGGAGCGCACCACCGTCGACATCACGGCGAAGGCAGGCTCCCGCACGCTGGAGCTGCGCGCCACCGGCCAGGTGGTCAAGTTCGACGGCTTCCTCGCGCTCTACCAGGAAGGCCGCGACGACGAGGAGGACGAGGATTCCCGCCGCCTGCCCGCGATGAGCCCGAACGACGCGCTCAAGCGGCAGTCGCTGTCCGTCACCCAGCACTTCACCGAGCCGCCGCCGCGCTTCTCAGAGGCTTCCCTGGTCAAGCGCATGGAAGAGCTCGGCATTGGCCGGCCCTCGACCTACGCCTCGATCCTGCAGGTCCTGAAGGACCGCGGCTACGTCAAGCTGGAGAAGAAGCGCCTGCACGGCGAGGACAAGGGCCGCGTCGTGATCGCGTTCCTCGAGAGCTTTTTCGCTCGCTACGTCGAATATGATTTTACGGCCGGTCTCGAGGAGCAGCTCGACCGCATCTCCAACAACGAGATCTCCTGGCAGCAGGTGCTGAAGGATTTCTGGACCGGTTTCATCGGCGCCGTCGACGACATCAAGGATCTGCGCGTAGCCCAGGTGCTCGACGTGCTCGACGAGATGCTCGGGCCGCACATCTATCCGCCACGTGCCGACGGCGGCGACGTCAGGCAGTGCCCGAACTGCGGCACCGGCCGGCTCAATCTGAAGGCCGGCAAGTTCGGCGCCTTCGTCGGCTGCTCGAACTATCCGGAGTGCCGCTACACCCGTCAGCTTGCCGCCGACGGCGAGACCACCGCCGATCGCTCGCTCGGCCAGGATCCAGAGACGGGTCGCGACGTCTGGGTCAAGGCCGGCCGGTTTGGTCCCTACATCCAGCTCGGCGAGCAGAAAGATTACGAGGAAGGCGAGAAGCCGAAACGCGCGGGCATCCCGAAGGGCACCTCGCCCGGCGATGTCGACCTCGAGCTTGCGCTGAAGCTGCTGTCGCTGCCGCGCGAGATCGGCAAGCATCCGGAGACCGGTCAGCCGATCACCGCAGGGCTCGGCCGCTTCGGGCCGTTCGTCAAGCATGAGAAGACCTATGCCAGCCTGGAGGCCGGCGACGAGGTGTTCGACATCGGCCTCAACCGCGCGGTGACGCTGATCGCGGAGAAGGTCGCCAAGGGCCCGAGCCGCCGCTTCGGCGCGGATCCCGGCAAGGCGATCGGCGATCATCCCTCGCTCGGCACGGTCACCGTGAAGAGCGGCCGCTACGGCGCCTATGTCACCGCGGGCGGCGTCAACGCGACGATCCCGGCCGAGTTCGAAAAGGACACCGTCACGCTGGCACAGGCGATTGCGCTGATCGACGAGCGCGCGGCCAAGGGCGGCGGCAAGAAGCCGAAGAAGGCAGCGAAGCCGGCCAAGGCCAAGAAGACTGCAGAGAAGACCGCGGACGGCGATGACGCCGCGCCGAAGAAGAAGCCGGCCGCGAAGAAGGCCGCCAAATCGAAAACTGAATCCACCAGCAAGGCGCGCGCAGCCGTGTCGTCGACCGCAAAAACGTCGCCGACCAAGGCCGCCGCTACCAAGGCTCCGGCCAAGAAGAGTGCCGGCAAGACTTGAGATCAAGAATTAGAGGTTAAGTGAAACGCAAGAATGACCATGGCTTTCCCGACAGGCAAGCCATCGTCGCCTTCATCAAGGCAAATCAAGGAAACGTCGGCACCCGCGAAATTGCGCGCGAGTTCGGCCTGAAGAACGCCGATCGCGTCGAGCTCAAGCGCATATTGCGCGAGCTCGCCGACGACGGAACCATCAAGAAGAAGCGCCACAAGGTGTCCGAGCCGGACGCGCTGCCGCCGACGCTGGTAGCCGACATTACCGGCCGCGACGCTGACGGCGAGCTGATCGCCTCACCCACCGAATGGGACGAGGTCGAGAGTGGCGAGCCCCCCAAAATCCGCATCCAGATGCCGCGCCGGCCAAAGCCAGGCACCGTCGCCGGCGTCCGCGATCGCGTGCTGCTGCGCGTCGAGCGCACCGACGAGACCGAAGGCCCAGCCTATCGCGGCCACATCATCAAGGTCTTCGACAAGGCCAAAAGCCGCATCCTCGGCGTGTTCCGCGCGCTTCCCGAAGGCGGCGGACGGCTCGTCCCCGTCGACAAGAAGTCCGCGGACCGCGAGCTGAACATCGCCCCGGCCGACACACACGGCGCGCAGGACGGCGATCTCGTCAGCGTCGACATCGTCCGCACGCGCAGCTTTGGGCTGGCGTCCGGCCGCGTGAAAGAGAAGCTCGGCTCGGTCAAGTCGGAGAAGGCGATCAGCCTGATCGCGATCTACGCCCACGACATCCCGCTGCAATTCTCCTCCGGCGCGATGCGCGATGCGGAAGCCGCGGAGCCGGCTAACCTGAAAGGGCGCGAGGATTGGCGCGACGTGCCGCTTCTCACCATCGATCCGCCCGACGCGAAGGATCACGACGACGCGGTGCATGCTGAGGCCGATCCCGATCCCAACAACAAGGGCGGCTTCATAGTCAACGTCGCCATTGCGGATGTGAGCTTCTACGTCCGGCCGGGCACCGCGCTCGACCGCGACGCGCTCGATCGCGGCAACTCGGTCTATTTCCCCGACCGCGTCGTGCCGATGCTGCCCGAGCGCATCTCCAACGATCTCTGCTCGCTGGTGCCGGGCGAGCCGCGCGGCGCGCTCGCGGTGCGCATGGTGCTCGGCCCAGACGGCCGCAAGCGCTCGCACAGCTTCCACCGCATCCTGATGCGCTCGGCCGCCAAGCTGAGCTACGCGCAGGCGCAAGCCGCGATCGACGGACGGCCGGATGACACCACCGGTCCCCTGCTCGATCCGATCTTGAAACCGCTCTACGCCGCCTATGCCTGCGCCAAGCGCGCCCGCGACGAGCGCGATCCGCTCAATCTCGACCTGCCCGAGCGCAAGATCCTCCTCAAGAGCGACGGCACGGTCGACCGCGTCGTCGTCCCTGAAAGACTCGATGCGCACAAGCTGATCGAGGAGTTCATGATCCTCGCTAACGTCGCAGCCGCCGAGATGCTGGAGAAGAGATCGCTCCCGCTGATCTACCGCGTGCACGACGAGCCGACCTTGGAGAAGGTCCACGCTCTCGCGGAATTTCTGGAGACGCTCGACGTTCCCTTCGCCAAATCAGGCGCTCTGCGTCCCACCACGTTCAACCGCGTGCTGGCCCAGCTCGAAGGCCATGACTACTACCCGTTGGTCAGCGAGGTCGTGCTGCGCGCCCAGGCGCAGGCCGAATACTCTTCGGAGAATTACGGGCACTTCGGCCTGAACCTGCGCCGCTACGCCCATTTCACCTCGCCGATCCGCCGCTATGCCGACCTCGTCGTGCACCGCGCCTTGGTTCGTGCGCTCGGCCTCGGCGAAGGCGCGCTGCCCGACAGCGAGACGCCGGAAACCTTAAGCGAGGTCGCAGCCCACATCTCGGTGACCGAGCGGCGCGCGATGAAGGCGGAACGCGAGACCGTCGACCGGCTGATTGCCCATCACCTGGCTGATCGCATCGGCGCGAGCTTCCAGGGCCGGGTCTCCGGCGTCACCCGCGCCGGCCTGTTCGTCAAGCTCGCTGAGACCGGCGCCGACGGCCTGATCCCGATCCGATCCCTCGGCACGGAATATTTCAACTATGACGAGAGCCGGCACGCCCTCGTCGGCACGCGCAGCCGCACCATGTATCAGCTGGGGGACGTGGTCGACGTCCGCCTGATCGAAGCAGCGCCGATCGCGGGCGCGCTGCGCTTCGAGCTGCTGTCGTCATCCAGCGAGACCGCGCCGCGCGAACGCAGACCATCCGGTCCACAGCGCCGCCCCTCGTTCAAGGCGCATCCCGGACGCAGCCCGGATAGAAAACGCAAGCCGGCGAAGCCAAAATCCGGCAAGCCGAAGAAGGGCCAGGGAAAGAATAAGGGAAAGAACAAGGGCAAAGGCGGCGGTAAAAAGGGCAAAGCATGGTGACGATGAGCACGGCCCCAAAAATCTGGACGCGCGAGACGGGTCTCGTCGAGAAGCGCGATCTCTGGACGGCCATGAAGCGCGGCTTTCGCGGCCGCTGCCCGCGCTGTGGCGAGGGCAAATTGTTCCGCGCCTTTCTGAAGACATCAGACGATTGCGCCAGCTGCGGCCTCGATTTCACGCCGCACCGCGCCGACGATCTGCCCGCCTATCTCGTCATCGTCATCGTCGGTCACATCGTGGTGCCCACGATCCTCTGGATCGAGACCAATTACACGACGCCGGTCTGGCTTAGCTTCGCGGCCTATCTGCCCTTCACCTTCGTCGCCTCGCTCGCGCTGCTGCAGCCGGTCAAGGGAGCTGTGGTCGGCCTGCAATGGGCTCTGCGCATGCACGGGTTTGACGAGAACCCTCCGGATGGTATTCCGCCTGTGTAAGCAAGAAGCAAAAAGCGTTTGGGTGAGGACATGACGGATATTGCGCAAGTCGCGGAGAAGGCCAAGGTCCACGAGGAGAAGGAAGCCGATCATCATCCCTATTTCCGTCCGAGGGATGCGGCAACGCTGATCCTGGTCGACCGCAGCGGCGCCATTCCGAAAGTGCTGGTCGGCAAGCGCCACGACAAGGTGGTGTTCATGCCCGGCAAGTTCGTCTTCCCCGGCGGGCGCGTCGACAAGGCCGACTATCGCGTGCCCTGTGCCGCGCCCATCACGGCCGAGCTGGAGGCCAACCTCGCCAAAGGCAGCCCGAAGACCCCCGCTTCTCGCGCGAAGTCGCTCGCCATCGCCGCGATCCGCGAGGCCTGCGAAGAAACTGGCCTCTGCCTCGGGCGCACGGCCGAGGGCAAAGTGACAAAGCTCGACGGCCCCTGGAAGCCGTTCGCCGATGCCGGCCTCCTGCCCGATCCCTCCAGCCTGTTCCTGATCGCGCGCGCGATCACCCCGCCCGGCCGGGTCAAGCGGTTCGACACGCGCTTCTTCACGGCAGACGCCTCCGCGATCACCCATCGCGTCGAGGGCGTGATCCATGCCGATGCCGAACTGGTCGAGCTGGTCTGGGTCGAGCTCGGCTCCAAGCCGTTGGCCGATTTGCATCCGATGACGCGCAACGTGCTCAACGAGCTCCACACCCGCCTTGCCACCGGCCCGCTGCGCCACGATGCGCCAGTGCCGTTCTTCCATTTCTACGGCGGCAAGATGCAGAAGGATATTTTGGGCTAGTCAGTCCGCATCCGGTTCGGTGCCGACATAATCGCGCGCCGGCAGCTTGAGGACGCGGCCGATTTCGCTTGCGAGCTGATCCGCCTCCTCACGACGCGTGAAGCTCTGAAGCGTGATCGGCTCGATGCCCTTGTTGCCGCAGAGATTGACGTCATATGTCGTCAGATCCGTGTCGTAGTCGTCGATGACACTGATGAAGTGATAGTCGGCGAGATTGCGCGACGAGCGGATGTTCAGCGGGCCGAACTGCCTGGTGATGACGATCTGGCGCAGCGTCTCGTTGAGCACGACGAAGTAGCGGAACGTCAGCAGGATGAGGCCAGGGATGCCGACGAGCAGCCCGAACCCCGTGAACACCAGCACCGGCACGAGATCGTCGGCGAGCCTTCCAAAACCGAAAAAGTCCTGGCGCAGGCCGAGCGCAACGTTCCACAGCAGATAGCCACTCGCCGCCAGCAGCGGCAGCGACAACAGCCGGCCGACCCATGGCATGGGCCGGTCGATGCGGACGATACCGCCGTCCACGGTCATTGCGCCGGCCATTGAAGCGTCTCCTCGCGGGGTCATGGCTTGGTCGGCGCGAGCAGCGGATTGGTTCGAAGAGACGCCTCGGTGCGGGGCTGGTCAAGCTGCTCGCCGATCTGCATCCGATGACGCGCAACCTGCTCAACGCGACAGCCCGCTCCGCCGCGATGCGCCGGTGCCGTTCTTCCATTTCTATGGCGGAAAGATGCGACGAGATGTGCTAGGTGAAGGAAGAGCCTTAAACAACCGGAGGATCAGATGATGCGCTTCGTAAGGCCTCTGCTCGCTTCCGTGGCGTTGTGCGGCCTGCTCTCGCCGCCCGCCCATGCGGAGCTCGACGTCGCCAGGTTGAAGCAAACCATCGAGACCGCCTTCGAGAGCAAATACCCGAAGCTTGACGCGCTCTATAAGGACATCCACGCCCATCCCGAGATTGCCTTCCAGGAGGAGAAGACCGCGGCGAAACTCGCCGGCGAGATGCGTGCGATTGGTTTTGAAGTCACCGAGCATGTCGGCAAGACGGGCCTTGTTGCCATCTACAGGAACGGTGACGGTCCCACCATCATGGTTCGCACCGAGCTCGATGCGCTGCCCATGGAGGAGAAGACCGGCCTACCCTATGCCAGCCGCGACAAGCAGATCTGGCAGGGCCGCGAGACATTCGTCGCCCATAGCTGCGGCCATGACATCCACATGGCGAGCTGGGTCGGCACGGCGAAGACCTTGGTCGGCATCAAGGACCAGTGGCACGGAACGCTGATGTTCATCGCGCAGCCCGCCGAGGAAGAGGTCGCGGGCGCAAGGGCGATGATCGCCGATGGCCTGTTCACCCGCTTTCCGAAACCCGATGCGGGATTTGCCCTGCACGACGGCAGTGGGGCCTACGGCTCCGTGACCTACAGGGTCGGGGTCGGATCGTCGAATGTCGACGGTCTCTTCATCAGATTCGTCGGCCGCGGTGGCCATGGCGCGATCCCGCAGGCGACGATCGATCCCGTGATGATGGCATCGCGCTTCGTCGTCGACGTCCAGAGCGTGATCAGCCGCGAGAAGGACCCGACCGAATTCGGCCTTGTCACCATCGGCGCGATCCACGCCGGCACCGCCGGCAACATCATTCCCGACGAGGCCAGGGTGATCGGTACGATCCGCAGCTTCAAGCCGCAGGTGCGCGCGAGGATGCTGGCCGGGATCGAGCGGACGGCGAAAGCGGTGGCGGCGATGGCGGATGCGCCTGCGCCCGAAATCCACATCGACGAAGGGACCAAGGCGGTGGTGAACGATGCCGCGGTGGTCGGCCAGGCCGAGCGGGTGCTGAAAGCAGCCTTCGGCGACAAGTTCAACGTCAGCCCTGCGAACACGACCAGCGAAGACTACTCGGAATATGTCAACGCCGGCGTGCCGTCGATGTTCTTCAACATCGGCGTTTATGAGCCCGACCGCGTCGCCGCCGCGCGCAACGGCAGCGGCCCGCCGCTTCCCGGCAATCACTCGCCGCAATTCGCCCCGGTGCCGAAACCGACCATCCAGACCGGGGTCACCGCGATGACGCTCGCCGTGCTGAGCGCCTTCGATCAAAGGGCCGCCCGGGGGCAGTAGTCCTCTCGCCTCGGTGTCTGCGGCTTGATGGATTCTCAGATGCGCAATTGCGCATCGTAGCTCGCCGCACGGCGGTCCGGAATGACGCGAACGTGCTGAGGTTTGATCGAAAAACGAAAAAATCTTCCCGCCTCCCCCAATGGCGGAGTTCCCCGGCATGCCTATGTCTTTCCCCAACGTCACCAAGAACGGACACCGGGCGATGGCACAACGGCAACTCAAGCTTGGCGCGTTCATGCGCCCGATCAGCATCCACACCGGCGCCTGGCGCTATCCCGGGGCCTGGCCCGACGCCAATTTCAATTTCGGGCACATCAAGACGCTGATCCAGAAGCTAGAGGCCGGCAAGTTCGATGCTTTCTTCATGGCCGATCACCTCGCCGTGCTGAACATGCCGGTCAACGCGCTCAAGCGCAGCCACACCGTGACCTCGTTCGAACCGTTTACGCTGCTGTCGGCGCTCTCGGCGGTCACCGACCGGATTGGCCTGATCGCCACGGGCTCGACCACTTTTGACGAGCCCTACCACGTCGCGCGCCGCTTCGCCTCGCTCGATCATCTCAGCGGCGGCCGCGCCGGATGGAATATCGTCACGACATCGAACCCGGATGCTGCGCTGAATTTCGGCCTCGACGATCACATGGAGCATGCCGAGCGCTACAAGCGCGCCCGCGAGTTCTACGATGTCGTCACGGGCCTGTGGGATTCCTTCGCCGATGATGCCTTCGTGCGCGATGTCGAGAGCGGGCTATTTTTCGATCCCGCGAAAATGCACACGCTCGATCACAACGGCAAATATCTGAAGGTGCGCGGCCCCCTCAACATCGCCCGCCCCGTGCAGGGCTGGCCGGTGATCGTGCAGGCCGGCGCCTCCGAAGACGGCAAGCAGCTCGCGGCAGAGACGGCGGAAGCCGTGTTCACCGGCGGCGGCAGCCTCGCCGACGGACAAAAGCTCTATGCCGACATCAAGGGCCGTATGGAAAGGATTGGCCGCGATCCCGAGCATCTGAAGATCCTGCCCGGTGCCTTCGTCGTGGTCGGCGACAGCGTCGATGAGGCCAAGGAGAAGCGCGCGCTGCTCGACAGCCGCGTGCACTATGACAGCGCCATCGCCTCGCTCTCGGTCATCCTCGGCACCGATGCCTCGGGCTTCGACCCCGATGGCCAGCTGCCTGATATCCCCGAGACCAACGCCAGCAAGAGCGGCCGGCAGCGCATGGTCGACCTCGCCAGGCGCGACAAGCTCACCGTGCGCCAGCTCGCCCAGCGCGTCGGCGGCTATGGCGGGCTGTCCTTCGTCGGCACCGCCAAAACCATCGCCGACCAGATGGAGGAATGGCTGGTCGGCCGCGGCTCCGACGGCTTCAACATCATGTTCCCGTTCCTGCCCGCTGGGCTCGACGATTTCGTCGACAAGGTCGTCCCGGAGCTGCAGCGGCGCGGGATTTTCCGCAAAGAGTATGAAGGGCCTACTTTGAGGGAGAATCTGGGCCTGCCACGGCCGAAAAACCGGTTCTTCGAAGCCTAATGGGCCCGATTTGGGCGGTTTTCGGCCCTAGAGCCCCATACGGGGCTCTAGGTTGTTGTTTTTGACGCGTTTTCTTGACGCGAACCGGTGCCCACTTCGCTTGAAAACGCTTCGAAACCTTGACATCAGGCGGTTTCTGGCTAGGTTGCCGGCCAACGCGGGCCGTTTGGCCGGCTCCAGATTCCCTTCATTCCTGAGGTTCTGAACATGGCCAAAGCGGTCACCATCAAGGTCAAGCTCGTGTCCTCAGCCGACACCGGCTTCTACTACGTCGCCAAGAAGAATTCGCGCACCATGACCGACAAGCTGGTCAAGAAGAAGTAC
The DNA here is from genome assembly GCF_002936975.1 of Bradyrhizobium sp. AC87j1. Taxonomy (NCBI): domain Bacteria; kingdom Pseudomonadati; phylum Pseudomonadota; class Alphaproteobacteria; order Hyphomicrobiales; family Nitrobacteraceae; genus Bradyrhizobium; species Bradyrhizobium sp. AC87j1. Next base: position 1,173 of record NZ_PTFE01000049.1, on the reverse strand, counting down.
GATCCCGTGGCGCGCAAGCACGTCGAATTCCGCGAAGCCAAGATCAAGTAAGATCGCGGACAAGCTGCTGAGTTTTGCGGGGCCCTCACGGGCCCCGTTTTATTTTGGACTGCATGTCCCGGACGCGCTGCAGCGTGCCCTAAGCGCGTACACGCGCGTCTTCGACACGCTATGGCGCTGCTGCGCAGAGCCGGGACCCAGAACGCGATACGCGACGCTGCGGCCGCATCGGCCCCGGCTCTACAGCGCACCGCACCGGACGATGCTTCGCATCGCCGGGAGCGCTGCGCTCGTCCGGGGCTCGAGAACGAATTGACGTGCTCCACTTTCTCTTGACCACCCGGCCAATCATTGGGCAGAGGGCGCCTCAACCCTCGGTTGCTCAATCCCAAATGTCTGTTACCGTGCACTTACCGGGGCGGCATTTCCGTCCGGATTTGGGAAGGACATGGTCATGAGATTGTCATCGAGCCTTGTCGTGCCTTCAACCATCGCTGCCTTGTCGACTGCCCTGCTGTGCGCCCCGGCAGCATCGCAAATCCCGACCGGCTCCGCCGCCACGCTTCCCCCTGTCACGGTCGATGCGCCGAAACAGGTGGCAAAGCCGCACGTGTCGGAGCGAGGAGCAAACACAACGGCGCCGCGTCGGACTGTGTCAACCCCGCGAACGGCAACCGCGCGCACGCCTTCCTATGCACCGGGTTCTGTGATGGGGAGGATAGCCAGCCTGGAGAAAGTCGCCAGCAGTTGCAACGGTGGCTGTGCATCAAGCTTCCGGCATGGCAATGAGCCCTGGATCGGATGCAGCGAGTCGGGCGGCGGTCTGAACTATGGACCTTTCTCGCCGACGTGCCGAGACACCATCACCCATACATCCTTCGAGAATTGCGTCGAGACAAAGGTGTTCCTGGGCGAGAATCGAAACAGGGCCCACTGGTTTTGCAGCAGCTTGGCTGCCGGCAACAGGTTCAAGGTCGCCGATATCAAGCGCTCAGGACATCGCTAGTCCATACCGCTCGCCGATTGCTGCAAGCGCTTATCCCGATCCGTCATCCTTGTAAGTCTCGAATCGCTGGATCGGATAGAGTGTCCGGTGCGGTAACGGACGGGAGACCGCTTCATCCAAGGGCTTTGAAGCCCGTACCTCAGCGCGGCGCCCCGTCCGTTGTTCCA
>NZ_PTFE01000048.1:0-60149 GCF_002936975.1 Bradyrhizobium sp. AC87j1 | reverse complement strand
TTGCGGACGGCCGCCGCCTCCCCCGCCGCGCCCGTCCGCACCATCCCACGGCGCGACCCGGTTCTCGTCCGTGTTTGGCACCAGGAGACGCTGACATGACCAGGCATCGCGGACGCGGCATGGCGTCGATCAACTATCCCATCGGCATGAACCTTGGCGGCGACCCGAGCCAGGCCCTGGTTCACTCCAATCCCAGCGGCAAATTCACGGTGGCGCTGTCGTCGATCGACCTCGGCCAGGGGATGAAGTCGGTGACGCGGCAGATCTGCGCCGAGACGCTGGGCGTGCCGGTCGAGGACGTCTATGTCGACACGGCCGATTCCGACACCGGCCCGCACTGCATGGGCTCGTTCGCCTCGCGCGGCACCCACCGGGTCGGGAACGCCGTGATGGCTGCAGCGCGAGAGGCCCGCGGCGTGATGATGGAGGCGGCGGCCGAGGAGCTCGAGGTCAATGCCGCCGATCTCGAAACCGACGGCCGCGGCAATATCCACGTCAAGGGCGCGCCGCATCGCTCGATCTCGACCAAGGATGTCGCGATTGCCGCGCAGTTCAAGCAGGGCAAGACCATTTCGGGCCGCGGCATCTTTCTGGTGCCGCTGTCGAACGTCGACCCTGAAACCGGCGAGATGTCGCCGGCGACCTGTTACGCCCATGCCTGCCTCGTCGCCGAGGTCGAGGTCGACGACGAGACCGGCGATGTCGCGATGGTCCGCATGGATTCCGCCTATGAGCTCGGCCGCGCGCTGAACCCGCGTCTGGTCGAGCAGCAGCTGGTCGGCGGCGCCTGGATGGGCGTCAGCCACGCGCTCTACGAGACGCCGGAGCCCTATTATCCCGAGCCCGTTCACGGCCCGCGCGACTTCGTCGAATATCTGATGCCCGGCCCCGGCGACATCTGCCCGCACGATATCGCGGTGCTTGAACGCCCCGCTCCCGATGGTCCGTTCGGGGCCAAAGGCCCCGGCGAGATGTGCGCCAATCCGGTGCTGCCGGCCGTTGCGAACGCGATCTTCAACGCCGTCGGCGTGCGCATCGACGACCTGCCGATCACGCCCGAAAAGGTGCTGCGCGCGATCAAGGCCCAGGGCGGCGCGCGGCCGCAGGCGCGGCGCTAGAGGATCGGTCGTGGCGGTTCGCAGCAACATCGTCGGCATCGACAGCCCCGAGGCGCTGGAGAGAGCGCTTCGGGCAGCCTATTACCTCGCCGACGAAGGCCTTGCGACCGCGGCCTATCTCGGCCTCGCGCTCGGCAAGCCGCTGCTGCTGGAAGGCGCGCCCGGCGTCGGCAAGACGGAAGCCGCCAAGGCGATCGCCGCCGTGCTCGGCCGGCGCCTGATCCGCCTGCAATGCTACGAGGGCATCGACGCTTCTGCCGCGCTCTATGAGTGGAACTACCCGCGCCAGATGCTGGCGATCCGCCAGGCCGGCGACGAGAGCATCGACATCTATGGCGAGACCTTCCTGATCGAGCGGCCGATGCTCGCCGCGCTCCGCGCGTCCGATTCCACCGTGCTCCTGATCGACGAAATCGACCGCGCCGACCAGGAGTTCGAGGCGTTCCTGCTCGAATTCCTCTCCGACTTCCAGATCTCGATTCCCGAGCGCGGCACGGTTCGCGCGGCGGAGCGCCCCGTGGTCGTGCTGACGTCGAACCGGACGCGCGATTTGCACGAAGCCTTGCGCCGCCGCTGCGTCTATCACTGGATCGACTATCCGACCGCGGAGCGCGAGGCGCGGATCATCATGATGCGCGCCTCCAGCGTCGCCGAGGCCACCGCCCGCGCCGTCGTCGCGGCCGTGGAGAAGTTGCGGCGCGAGCCGCTGAGCAAAGCGCCCGGCATTGCCGAGGCCGTCGACTGGGCCGAGGCCGCGACCCTGCTGCACAAGGGCGGCGCCCGCTGGCCGGATGCGTTCAAGCGCTCGATCGGCGTGGCGCTGAAGGACGAAGAGGATCTGCATTTCATCTCGCCGCGGCTCGACGCCATGCTCGCGGAGGCGACCGCATGAGCGCCGAACCGCAGCTCCCGCGCGCCGCGCGCATCTTCGTCGCCTTCGTCCCGCTGCTGCGCGCGAACGGCTTTGCCGTGGCGCCCGAGCAAACCACCACGTTCCTCGCCGCGATCGCGCTGCTCGGCCCGCGCGACATCGAGCATGTCAGGCAAGCCGCCCTCGCGACGCTGGCTCCGCCGCCCGAACGGCGCGCGACCTTCGACCGGCTGTTCGATCTCCACTTCCGCGGCAGCGAAGCCATCGCGCGAGACGACGAGGGCGAGGACGACGAGACAGTCCGCCTCCAGGAGGAGGGCCGCGGCGACGAAGAGCCCCTGCTCTCCGACGAGGCCAATGAGTCCGGCCTCACCGCGACCCGAAGCGAGGCGTTGGTCGAGCGCCGCTTTGGGGCGGCTTCGAGTACGGACGCATTGCGCCGCCTGACGCGGGAGGCACCGCGGCGCCTGCCGCGACGACGCGGCCATCGCCGCATGCGCACCCGCCGCGGGCCGTTTGCCGATCTCCGCCGCACCTTGCGCGACAGCGTCCGCAGCGACGGCGAGATCCTGCGGCTCGGTCACATGAAGCGGCGCCAGCGTCCGCGCAAGATGCTACTGCTGATCGACGTCTCCGGCTCGATGAAGAACCGCACCGAGGAGAACATGAAGCTCGCGCATGCGCTGGTGCAGGCCGCGCCCGGCGTCGAGGTCTTCACCTTCGGCACACGGCTGACCCGCGTCACTCGCCCGCTGCGGCTGAAGCACCGCGAGCAGGCCATGAACGCCGCCGCGCACCTGGTCAGCGACTGGGACGGCGGCACCCGCATCGGCGACGCGCTCCAGGCCTTCCTCGCCGTGCCCCGCTTCGGCGGCTATGCCCGCGGCGCCGCCGTAGTCATCGTCTCCGACGGACTCGAGCGCGGCGAGACCGATGCACTTCGCGACGCCGTCGCGAAATTGTCGCGGCGGGCCTGGCGCTTGAGCTGGCTGACGCCGCTGGCGACAAGCCCCGGCTTCCGCCCGCAGACCGAGGCGCTCGTCGCCATCGAGCGCTTCGTCGACGACCTCGTGGATGGCGGTTCGAGCGCGTCGATCATCGCGCATATTCTGGCGTTGGGACGAAGGAGAGCGGCGTGAGCGATATTGTCGACGGCCATCATCACATCTGGCGGCAGGCCGACCTGCCCTGGCTGATCGGCCCTATGCAGCCGCGCATCTTCGGACCTTACGAGCCGATCCGGCGCGACTACCCGATCCAGGAATATCTCGACGACCTCAAGGGTACCGGCGTCACGCGTTCGGTCTATGTGCAAACCAACTGGGCCAACGACCGCTTCGAGAACGAGGCCGCGTGGGTGCAGCAGACTGCTGACGAACACGGCTGGCCGCACGCGATCGTCGCCTATGCCAATTTTGCCGTCGACGACGTGCGCCCGCAGCTCGACCGCCTGAAGCGCTACAAGCTGGTGCGCGGCGTGCGCATGCAGCTGCACTGGCACGAGAACCCGCTCTATCGCTTTGCCGCCTGCCCGGATCTCTGCGCCGATCCGATGATCAGCCGCAACGTCGCGCGCCTCACCGACTATGGCTGGAGCTTCGATTTGCAGGTGTTCACCCCGCAAATGCCAAACGCCGTAGTGCTGGCCGAATCCTGCCCCGACGTGACCTTCATCCTCCAGCATGCCGGCATGCTGGAGGATCTCTCGCCCGCCGGCCGCGCCGCCTGGCGCGGCGGCATGGCCCGGCTCGCGGCCTGTCCGAACGTGGTCTCAAAGCTCTCCGGGCTTGGCACCTTCATCCATCGCAACGATCCCGCGCACATCGCCGCCGTGCTCACCGACACCGTCGCGATCTTCGGCGCCGAGCGCTGCCTGTTCGGCTCCAATTTCCCCATCGAGAAATTGTGGACCAGCTATCGCGAGCTCGTCGGCGCCTTTCGCACCGCCGCCGCGCCGTTCAGCGCGGAGCAGCAGGACGCTATCTTCAAGACGACGGCGACGCGCGTCTACCGGCTTTGACAGACAAGAAACAGATGAGGGAGGGCAACGAATGGCGCTGGAGATCAAGATCCTGGACTATGGCGATATCGAACTGGAATCGAGCTTTCTGGTTCTCGGCCGCGACTGCGGCCGCACCCGCCGCGTCCTCACCCTCGGTTTCCTGATTCTCGGGGGGAAATATCCGGTCGTGGTCGACACCGGCTACCGCTCCAACCAGATCATGGAGACGCTGGGCATGCGCGGGCTGCAGTACCACGAGAACATGATCGAGAACCAGCTCGCGCGCCACGGCGTGCGCATGGGCGACGTCCGCTTCGTCTGCCACACCCATCTGCACATCGACCATGCCGGCAAGGACGATCTGTTCCCGATGAACACGACCGTTGTGCTCAACCGCAAGGAGCTCGAATATTCCGTCTCCGGACTGATGCATCCGCAATATCCGGCGCCCGACATCAAGCACCTGATCGACCGCCTGCACACCAAGAGCGCGCTGCGCTTCCTCGATCTCGAGATTACCGGCCCGATCGAGCTGATGCCCGGCGTCTATTGCGACGCGGCCAATGCGCATACGGAGGGCTCGATGAACGTCATCGTCGAGACGGCCGATGGGATTGCGACCATCTGCGGCGACGTGATCTACGATTTCAACGACCAGATCGTGACGCCCTTCAACGAGATCCATGATTGGGAGCCGCGCACGACGGGCAACCACGGCACCAGCAAGCGCGCCGAGAAGGCCTCGATCAAGAAGCTCCTGAGCAATTCGCGCTATTTGCTGCCGGTGCACGACCGCCCCGCCAAGATCGAAGGCGGCAACGTCGTCGGGCGACTGCACGATCAGGTCCCCGGCCCGATCGTGCAGTCCTTGCCCGCACGCAACTGGTTCCCGGCTTGAGATGATCTTGGGGATCGACCGATGACGCACGTCACCTTGCGAAGCGAATTCGAAACTTTGATCGACCCCTATGCGCCGGTCGCGCAGGTCGGCACCGGCTTTGACTTCACGGAGGGGCCGATCTGGCATCCGGTCGATCACTATCTGCTGTTCTCGGACATGCCGGGTGACGTGCGCCGGCGCTGGGATGCGCGGCGCGGCGTGGCCGAGGTCAAGCGTCCCTCGAACAAGTGCAACGGCATGACCTATGATGCTGAGCTCAATCTGATCGTCTGCGAGCACGCGACCTCGTCGCTGATCCGCGAACGGCCGGACGGGCGGCGCGAGGTGCTCGCTTCGCACTTCCAGGGCCAGGAGCTGAACAGCCCGAACGACGTCTGCGTGCACTCCTCCGGCGCGATCTATTTCTCGGACCCCTGGTACGGCCGCATGCCGGTCTATGGCGTGGAGCGCCCGCGTCAGCTCGGCTTCCAGGGCGTCTATCGCCTCGTGCCCGGCGGTGAGCCGAAGCTCGTGGTCGAGCGCAATCTGTTCGACCAGCCGAACGGCCTGTGCTTCTCGCCGGACGAGAAGCTGCTCTATGTCAACGACACCGTGCAGGCGCTGATCCGCGTCTTCGACGTCAACGCCGACGGCTCGCTGTCGAATGCGCGGGTGTTCGCAAGCGGCATCCGCTCCGAGCTCGAAGCCGGCCTGCCCGACGGCATGAAGTGCGATCAGCACGGCAATGTCTGGGTCACCGCGCCCGGCGGCGTCTGGGTCTATTCGCCGCGCGGCGAGTTGCTCGGCAAGGTCCGCGTGCCCGAGATGGTCGCCAACCTCGCCTGGGGCGGGCCGGATTTCCGCACGCTGTATCTGACCTCGACGCATTCGGTCTACGCTATCCCGACCAAGGTCGGCCCGCGGCATGAGCCTTACATGATCGGCCGGCGAAGCGGCGGCGGCCAGGCGGCAAGCGCCTCGCCGGCGGCGCCTGTCCTCGCTGACGGTGACATGCGGCTTGATCCGCAGCGCTGTGCCATGATCATCCAGGACCTCCAGAACGACGTCATCATGGACGGCGGCGCTTTCGCCGAGTCAGGCGCTCCCGGGCATGCGAAGCAGCAGCATGTCGTCGAGAATGTCCGCCGCCTGGCGGAGACCGCGCGGGCCCGCGGCGTCGCCATCATCCACGTCTGGTTCGTCGTCGAGCCGGGCGCACCCGGTGTTACGCTGAACGCACCGCTGTTCGAAGGTCTCGTCGACAGCAAGGCGATGGTGCGCGGAAGCTGGGGAGCGGCACCTGTCTCCGGCCTCGAGCCCCGGCCCGGCGATTTCGTCGTCGAGAAGATGCGGATGAGCGCGTGGGAGGGCACGCGGCTGGAGACAATCCTCAAGGCGACCGGGCGCGACATGATCATCAACACCGGCGCCTGGACCAACATGTCGGTCGAGCACACCGCCCGCACCGGGGCAGACAAGGGCTACTTCATGATCGTCCCCGAAGATTGCTGCTCGACCATGAATGCCGACTGGCACAATGCGTCGATCAATTTCGCCATGCAGAACGTCGCGATCGTCACGAGGGCAGATGCCGTTATCAAAGCGCTGGGATGAGCGGTGGCAAAGATTTTGCACCTCTCCTGCTCGCCGCGCCCTGACTCCGAGTCGAGCGCCGGCGCGCGCGTCTTTCTTGACAGCTTTCGTCAGGCCCGGCCGGACTGGGACCTCGATGTCGTGGACCTCTGGCGGGAGCGGATGCCGGAATTCTCAGGACCCATCGCCGAGGCCAAATATGCACGGATGAACGGGCAAGCCTTCAACGACACGCAACGCGACAGCTTTGCCGAGGCCGAACGCATGGCGCTGCGGTTTTCGTTGGCCGATCGCGTGCTGATCTCGACGCCGATGTGGAACTTCAGCATTCCCTACAAGCTCAAGCAGTGGCTCGACATCATCGTGCAGCCCGGACTGACGTTCCGGTTCGACCCGTCACAGGGTTATCTCCCGCTGCTCAAGGATCGGCCGACGCTGGTGATTCTCGCCAGCGGCAGCGACTTTGCCACCGGCATGAACCGCGGCCGCATCGACATGGCAACGCCCTACCTGCGAGACATCCTGCGCTTCATCGGTATCGACAATGTCCGTTTCGTGCCGATCGGGCCAACCACGGGGCCGCAACAGCCGATCGAGGCTGCGCGGGAAAGGGCGCATCGACGTCTGGCCGCAATGGCCGCGAATTTCTGAGCACCCGCGACGCCGAACCCGTTTAGAGAGTCCCGATTTGCGCTGAGCCTTGCGCATCCCCTGACCGCGCCTGACGATAGACGTGCCCTGGCTCCGTCCACAGGAAGCCATTCGAGAAGGGCACACCAGGATAGGCCGCAGCAAGCCGGCGGTTGCCGCCATCGGCATCGTCACGACCGTCCAGCACGTCGCGAAAGGCCTTGGCGACGACGACCATGTCGCAATCCTGCGGCGACAGGCGCAGTGATCCGACGTTGCTCTCGCGCAAGATGCCGGCCTCGCCCAGCAGATTGGTGCAGGTGTGCGAGAGCGTCTGCACGCCGTTGATGGTCAGGAAGTCCTGCTGCTCCAGCGTGTTCAAGAGGAGTCCATCCGGGTCCTTTTCACAGACGAAGCGGCAATTGTCCTTGGTGAGCTTGTGAAGGCGCGCATGATAGCAACGCGCGGAGATGGCCAGCGGCACCCTGCCGAACGCAAACACCTCGGTCGTAATGTCGGGAACAGCCTTCGCGATCGTCGCCACCGAGGCCAGCGGCAATTCCGGCGGCAGGCAGATGCGCCTCGCCCCGCGCGCGGCGTGAAAGGCCGCGCTCGCTTCGTTGTAGATGTTGACGAAGGGACCGATGGCGTGCGGCCGGCCTGCGAGCGCCCTGAGACAGGTCAGGTCATTGACCTCGACCAGCACGCCTTCTGCCGCCGCGAGCTCATCGGTCTGACGGCGCTCGCGCCGCAGCGAGACCAGGATCAGCGAGCCCAGCAGCACCTGCTTGCCTGCGTTCTGCAGCCGCTCGACCACGGCCGGGATGTGGTCTGCCAAAAACGGCGAGCGCTTCGAGCAGACGATCTCGCCGACGGACACGACGTCAACCGGTGCTTCGTCGGCGATCCGGAAATAGAAGTCGCGCCAGCGTTCCGGCGCCCAATTGTACAGAACTGGACCGAGGCTGAGTTGCATCTTCCGGACCTCACATAGTCAACAAGATTAGCGCCAGGTCTTGCGATAGGCGCCGAGCGTGGAGGCCTGCCCTTCGGTGAACGGCTTCAGGCTTTCGATGTCCGCCTCACTGCCGCTCTCGAGCGCGGCGAGCGCATGACGGAAATGGCGCACCACGCTCTCGACATAGGCACGGCCGCGCTGGCGGCCCTCGATCTTGAGCGCGGTCACGCCGGCATCGCGCATGCCTTTAAGCAGCGCCGTGGCGTCCAGGCTGACGGGGTCCTCGAAAATATAGCCGGCGCCCTGGGAGGTCGAGAAGCGCCCCTTGCACAGCGTCGGATAGCCGGCGGGCTCGCTCACGGCGAACCGGTTGATGGTGAAGCCGCCGAGACTGGACTTCGTCCCATCCACAGTCTGTTCGTAAGTCACATGGCTCGGCGGCGAGCAGACGCCCTGCATGTTCGGCGACTTGCCGGTCGCATAGGACGACAGCAAGCAGCGCCCTTCGGCCATCACGCAGAGGCCGCCGAACACGAAGACCTCGGTCTCGCAGGCCGACTCCCGGGTGATCTCGGCGATTTCAGGCACGCTCAGGACACGCGGCAGCACGACGCGGCGCGCTCCGAAGGTCTCAGCGTAAAAGGCGATGGCATCGGGATTGGCGGCCGCAGCCTGCACCGAGACGTGCAAGCGCTGGTTGGGATGGCGCTTCGCCGTGTAATCCATCAATCCGATATCGGCGAGGATCAGCGCATCGGCCCCCGCGCTCGCCGCATCGTCTACCGCGCGATGCCAGATATCGACGGCAGAGGCACGCGGGAAGGTGTTGATGGCCACCAGGACCCTTGCGCCGCGGCCATGCGCCAGTGCGATGCTCTTGCGCATTTCGTCGCGACTGAAATTCAGCCCCGGAAAATTGCGCGCATTGGTCTCGTCGTTGAAGCCGCAATAGATTGCATCGGCGCCGGCATCGATCGCGCTCTTCAGCGCTGCCGGCGTACCGGCAGGACAGATCAGCTCCATCATCTCGATTGCCCGCCATGGCCGGATGAGGCGATCACGCGGCCACGGGCGGCCTCGAAGGCGCGCCTCGCCGGTGCGCCCAGCCGGCCGAACAGCGAGGACAGCTCTTCGGCCAGATCGAGCTGGGCATCGTCGATCGCATTGCGCAGCGCCAGCACCGCCTCGACATCGCCCTCGACCACGAGCTCACGCGAGAACATCAGGGCATCGCCATCGACCCTGCCTTCGAGCAGCGCCAGCAGATTGGCGAGCGAAGCCGAGATCCGCGCATCCAGGCCTCGCGGCAAGTCGCGCACCGCCGACAGGCGCGGCGGCCTGGCTTCGACCACGAAGGCGAACGGCAGATCGATCGGCTTGATACCGAACCGCGCGCGCGCGTGATCACCGAGCCGGTCGAATATTGCGGGGTTGCGCCGATGGATCCGCTGCAGGAAGCCGGCGAGAACGAGCTGCAGCGGCAGCAGAGGCAGGGGACGCATGGCCAATGCGACAAGGGGCGGAATCGTCGGCAACGGGCCGGGCGATGCGGCGGACGGATCATTCATGGCCACACATCTGGACGGATTGCACGCCGCTGTATTTGACCGGGAACAATGAAGACCGAAAACAACCCGGCTAGCTCTGATTTTTTGGGAGCTTGTCCAGTTGCAACGTGATGTGCCGCGCTTTCGCGACTTGTCCGACTTCCTGCGCTTCATCGAAGGCCGGGGACAGTTGCGACGCATTCGCGAGAAGGTCTCCGTCGTCCATGAGATCACCGAGATCCATCGGCGTGTGCTCGGCGCGCATGGACCGGCATTATTGTTCGAGCAGCCCGTCAAGGCCGACGGCAGCCCGTCGGAGATGCCGCTCCTCGCCAATTTGTTTGGAACGGTCGAGCGGATCGCGTGGGGAATGGGCATCACGCCCGACCGTCTCGGAGAGCTCGGCGCGCTGATGGCCGAGCTCCGCGCGCCGCGACCGCCGCACGGCATCAGGGATGCCCTCGACAAGATCCCGCTCGCCCGCGCCGCGCTGGCGACGCGCCCACGCACACGGGCGGCGGCGCCGGTCCAGGACTGCGTCGCGATGGGGCCCGACATCGATCTTGCGAGATTGCCGGTCCAGATCTGCTGGCCCGGCGAGCCGGCGCCGCTGATCACCTGGCCACTCGTGATCACCGTGCCGACGGAATCCGCGACGGCCGACCAGGAGGAGAATGTCGGCGTCTACCGCATGCAGGTGCTCGGCCGCGACCGCGCCATCATCCGCTGGCTCGCGCATCGCGGCGGTGCCCGGCATCACCAGCAATGGAAGGCGCTCGGGCGCGACATGCCGGTCGCGATCGTCATCGGCGCCGATCCCGCCACGATCCTTGCCGCAGTGCTGCCGCTGCCCGAGACGCTGTCCGAGCTGCGCTTCTCCGGCATCCTGCGCAGCGAACGGCCCGACCTCGCGCCATGCCTCACGGTCCCGCTCGCGATCCCGGCCGGGGCCGAAATCGTCATCGAGGGTTTTGTTTCCGCGACCGAAACCGCGCCCGAGGGGCCCTATGGCGATCACACCGGGTACTATAATTCCGTCGAACAGTTCCCCGTGATGCGCGTGACGGCGATCACCAGCCGACGTCAGCCCGTCTACCTCTCGACCTTCACGGGCCGGCCGCCGGACGAGCCGTCGCGGATCGGCGAGGCGCTCAACCAGCTGTTCGTGCCGCTGATCCGTCAGCAATTCCCCGAGGTGACCGACTGCTGGCTGCCGCCGGAGGCCTGCTCCTACCGCATCGCGATTGCGGCGATCAAGAAACGCTATCCCGGCCAGGCGCGGCGGCTGATGCTGGGCCTGTGGTCGATGCTGCCGCAGTTCAGCTACACGAAGCTCCTGATCGTGGTCGACGACGACATCGACATCCGCGACTGGCGCGCCGTGATGTGGGCGGTCTCGACGCGCAGCGATTCCTCGCGCGATCTCGTAACGCTCACCGACACGCCGATCGATTATCTCGACTTCGCCTCGCCGAAATCCGGGCTCGGCGGCAAGCTCGGCATCGACGCCACCACCAAGATTCCCCCCGAGACGGATCGGGACTGGGGCGTTCCGCTGGCCATGGATCCCGCCGTGGTCACGCGTGTCGATGCGATGTGGGCGCACCTCGGCCTGTCCGGCGCGCCCGCACATGCTCCGACCCTCACATGAGCGGGCGGCAAGGCATCATCGTCGGCATCAGCGGCGCCTCAGGCGCCGCAATCGGCATGCGCATCGTCGAGCTGCTGGCCGATGATCCAAACTACGCAGTTCATCTCGTGGTTTCGCCCTCGGCAGAGCATACGCTGAGCGAAGAAGTCGGGAGCGATGCGCTGGCGCGGCTGCGCGCCCTCGCCTTCCGCCACCATCTTCATTCGGACATCGGCGCCGCGATCGCCAGCGGCTCGTATCCGATCGCGGGCATGATTGTGGCGCCGTGCTCGATCCGCACGCTCTCGGCCATCGCCTGGGGGCAGCTCGACGACCTTCTGACGCGTGCGGCCGACGTGCAGCTCAAGGAACGGCGCCGGCTGGTGTTGCTGGTCCGCGAGAGCCCGCTGCATCTCGGCCATTTGCGCGCGATGCTGCAGGCGACCGAGATCGGCGCGATCATCGCGCCGCCGATGCCGGCCTTCTATCTGAAACCACAGTCGCTGGATGAGGTGATCGACCAGATCGCCGCCCGGGCGATCAACCTGCTCGACCTTGCAAAGCTTCGAATACCGGCAAGGATCTGGTCCGGCCCGGGCGCCGACGGCGTGTAGACAGCGGACGGCTCCGGGCAAAGCCGCCGCGCCGGATCAGTTCACCTCGGCAAAACCGAGCGACGCCTTGACGCCCGGCGAGATCATCCAGGGCTGCCAGGGCGGCTCGAACGTCATGGTGACGTCGACCGATTCCACGCCAGGGACCAGGCACGCGCTGTTGGCGACGCCCTCCTTGAGAAAGGACGCGGCGGGACAACCTGGTGTCGTCGCCGTCATGGTGATGTGCGCCGCGCCGTCGTCGATCGACACATCATAGACGAAGCCGAGATCGACGATGTTGTGCCCGAGCTCCGGATCGATCACGACCTTCAGCGCCTGCCTTATCTGAGCCACGAGATCGTCGTCGTTGATCGTCATGCGCAAACCCTCACTGTCAGTTGATATGTGTCCTTCTGCGGCGTGAAGCCGCCGCGCCACTGATGGCCGCGCTTGGTCAGCTCCCGAAACAGGAACACCGGTTCACGACTGAGCAAGGCGCACAGCGTCTGTCCGGGGGCGAGCCGCTCCATTGCAGCCAGAATCCGCACCATCGGCTCCGGCGGATCGAGGTCGCGGTTGTCGAGATGAACCACGGGCTCCGGCCAATCGCCACCGCTCAACGCCGCGGGCGCCGGTTCAGCCGCTCCGAACGAGCCGTCGTCCGGCATGAATCGGATCTCCCATTCGCCGCCTTCGAGCTCGGCCTCCCGATGCGCAAAGCCCTTGCTCGCCATGACGTCGAACAGGGGCACCGGTTTGAAGGGGGCATAGAGCCGCAGCCCCTCCCCGGGCGCGAGCCGCTCGAGCGCGGCCATGATGATCGAGAACGGCTCGCCGCCTGCACGCAGGATCGGCCGGACATCGACGTCGATGAATTGGGTCATTGCAGTCTCCTTTCAGTTTCGCGAGACCAACAGATGGGGCACGACTGCTCCCGTCGGCAGGCGCAGCGGCTCCGCCACGTCCGCAAGCCGCCTTGCCCTGATGAGCTCCTCGCCCAGGCCGAGCGTCGCAAGCGTCACGACCGCGACGGCGACGCGGAAACCGAGCGCCGCGTCGACCAGGAGCATCAAGGTTGCCGCCCAGCTTCCGGCAAAGAACAGCACGAACCATTTCAACGCGCGACGCTCGTCAACGAGATCCTGCACGCGGGGCGTCGGCACTCTGCCCATCACCGGACCGTAGGTCTCGAGCCAGGTCAGGAATGGGACGATCTTGTAGAGATTGGCGAGCACGAGGCCAGTGAGCCAGCCGAACGCGACGAGAAAGGCGAGCGCTCCGACATGTGCCAAGAGAGAACCGGTCGCAACAAACGCGGCGCCGAGGATCGCGACCGCAACCAGGCTTGCCAGCGCAACGAGGCTCATGCGCGTGTTGAGCTCGAGCGCGCGACGCTTGCGGGCTCTGTAGAGGCCGAGCACGTCGCGGCCGTAGGCGATTAGCGACAGCAGCGCCGCGGCTCCTGCCAGCAGAAGCGCCACAATCACCCCGGTCGCGCGCCAGAGTGCAAGCACGCCGCCGACAGCTCCGGCGGCCAGCGCCGCAATGCCGGCAAGCCAGGCAAGCCGCCCCAGCCTCGCATCGCCGTCGGGCGCGAGCATGAACATCGCCAGCAGGCGATAGCTGACGCCCATGGCCGTGAATGTCAGCCATCCGCCAAGCCCGGCAATCGCGTGGATCGGAACGCCCGACACCAGCAGGTCCGGCCATTGCGCGCCGATAGCGGTTCCGGACAGCACCAGAGAGAATATGCCGCCGAATGCCGCCGTGACACAGATGCAGGCAAGCCCGGCTGCGACGAACCGCGCAGGCCTCGGCAGCGGGCGGGCCGACCAGAGTGTCATGCCGAGATTGGCAACGACCAACGCGAAACCGGCAATCAGCAGGCTCGCGCCGACCGGAAGCAGCCGGGGCGGCCCGTCGAAGTGCCCGCCAAGCGTCAGGAAGCCCGCGAGCAGGATGGTCAGCCCAAACGTCAGCAGCGCCAGAGCCGGCAGTGTCCAGCGCTCAGCATAGAGCGGCCTTGCGACCAGCACCGGCACGAACTGGAACAGCGCGCCACACAGGACCGTGCTCAACCAGCCGATGCTAACCATGTGCACGATGACGAGCGTGTCCGGGCCGCCAATGTCGTGGTTCGGAAAGCCGAACCCGGCGACAACAAGCACTTCCGCGAGCAGCAGCCATACGATAGCGACCGCGAAGTAGCTGATGACCCATTTACAGAGGCTGGTTCCAATCACGGCTTGCTTCCCATCGCGCGCAACACGAAACCCCGTGTCGGCACCCGAAAAGGTAAGCGGTTGCAGTCACCACCACTTTGTCGAGGCGCAAACTCCGGCGCCTTTCGCGACTGCCGACATCAGCATCTGTTCAGGGCAAGACCAACTTCTTGCGGATCGCATAGCGGACGAGCTCAGCGGTGGACGACATCCGGAGCTTGCGCATGGCCGAGGCGCGATGGGTCTCGACGGTCTTCACACTCAGTTTCAGGATGGAGCTGATCGACCTGTTGGTATGCCCCTCCGCGATCAGCTGGACCACGCTCTGCTCGCGTGACGTCAGCAGCATGTCGGCCCGATTCTCCTTGTTGCCCTGGTAGTCGTGCAGCAGCCTCTCCAGCAGGATGCTGGTGAAGTAGGGCCTGCCGTCGAGCAGGGCCTCGATGGCGGAAATGAGGTGCTTGCGTGCGTCTGACTTGAACAGAAAGCCGCGCACCCCGGCCAGAATGGCTTCGGTCAGAAGCTCTTCGCTCTCGTGCATCGTCAGGATCAGGACCTGCGCGCCAAGGTGGAGCGCCTTGAGGCGGCGACTGACCTCCAACCCGTTCATGACCGGCATGGAGTAGTCGACGATCACGATGTCCGGCCTGGTCTCGAGCGCCAGCGCGACCGCCTGCTCGCCATCGGTCGCCACGCCGCTCACGATCCAGCTGGAATGCGCTTCGATGATTGCACGCAGCCCGGAACGCACAACTTCATGATCATCCGCAATCAAGATGCGTTTCACCGCGTCGTTCCCGTTGGCCGACCCTTGCGCTTCCGGGCCGATACCGGCAGCAAACCGGCAGCACAGTCGAACGATCATAGGGAGCGTGGCTGGAATCGTTATCCCACAAAACCCTGATATCTCCCGGCGAAGGTACCGACGCCCGTATTGCTCGCGAATATCGCCGTTTCAAGCCTCGACCAGCCCGGTCCGAACGGCGTACCGGACCAGCCCCGCCGTCGAGTTCACCTCCAGCTTGCGCATCGCTGCTGCCCGATGGGCCTCGGTGGTCTTGACGCTGAGGTCGAGGATCGCACTGATGCCCTTGTTGCTGTATCCTTCCGCGACCAGCTTGACGACCAGTTGCTCGCGGGCCGTGAGTTCGTGATGCCGCTCGCCGTTGGTCCGCGGCGCATGGTCGAGTTCGGTCTTCCGGGGCCAGAATGGCCGGTGCAGCAACAAGGCTTCGACAGCTGCGACAAGCAGCTTGTTGGCGTCGGACTTCACCAGGAATGCACGCGCCCCCGCCTCGAATGCTTGCTGGGCAAGCAAGCCCGAATTGTGCACCGTGAAAATCAGCACCTCAGTCTGCAGCGGATACTCTCTGATCCGCCGCGCCACCTCGACGCCGGTCATGCGGGGCATCGAGAAGTCGACGATGGCGACATGGGGCCGGCTTTCGATCGCGGCTGCTACCGCCATGCCGCCGTCATTCACCTCGGCGACCACCTCCCAATCCACCCGTTGCTCGAGCACCGCCCGCAAGCCCGACCTTACCGCCTCATGATCGTCCGCGATGAGAATTCGCTTCATGGCAGAGCACTCCGAATCCGCATCGGCGATGGGCCGTGACCCCGGCCCGCCGCCCCGCGGTTAGTGTTTTTTCGCTGATTGTGCGCCTGCGCGGGCCCTTGCATTTGTCGTGGCCCCGCGGCGATTGGCCCTGTTCGCCGGGGGAGCATAGGGAAATACTGCACACAGCACCGTGCCGGCATGCCGGGGCGCGCGACTGGATTGGATGTCGAGCGTACCTCCGATCTCGTGCAGCCGCGCTTGCATCGCCGGAATTCCGACACCAACAGAGACCGCGCTCCTGCCGAAACCCGGCGGGAGCCCACGTCCATTGTCGCTGAGCGTCAGGTGAAACCGGCCGTCCGCGGTGTCGATGACGATGGCCACCTCGGTCGCGTTCGCATGACGGAAGACGTTCGTCAGCGCTTCCTGGACGACCCGCAGCAACGTTCGTTTCGTCTCGTAAGGCAACCGATCCACATCCGGCACGATGTTGACACTCGCGCGCAACGACGTGCGCGCCGCAAACCCCTCAGCGTACCGCTCGATCGCAGCCTTCAGGCCCTCACCGGCGAGGTTCCGGGGATGCAGCAGATAGGCAAAGGCGCGGATTTCCCGGAGGGCTTCATCGATCGATGCATCGATTTCGTCGCAGAGCCGCTCGGCCAAATCCGGTTCGCCGATGCTGCTTCGGATCCGCATGAGACCGAGACTCGCGGCAATCAGGTGCTGGCAGGTCGAATCGTGGAGATCGGACGCTATCCGCTGCTGGATGCCTTCCTGGATCGATACCAGGCCGAGATTCACGTCGAGCCCGTTGCCCTGTCCGACACCGCTCTCGAACGCGCGGCTGCGCAGGGTGCGGTGGCTGCCGATCAAGCGAACCGCACCACCACACGAAGATTGAACGACCGGAGTTACTACCGTTTCGACGTTCCGGGGCGAGCCGCCGAACGCGAGACGCTGCCGGATCCTGATCTCCGCTCCTTCCGCAACGCACGCCCCCAGCGCCTGGCAGACGATTCTAGCGTCGTCCGCGTTCATGCAATCGAACACATCCATGTCGTAGACGTCTTCCGGCGAGAGACCGAGCCGGGACCCAAACTCCGGATTGATCGCCTCATAGACGAAGCGCCCTTCAGGAGACGGACGCACGACGAAGAGGAGATCAGCCGAAAACGTCCAATAGAGCGCTTCGATCGATTGTTCCGAACCTCTCCGCAGCCAGTTCCCGAGGCCGGTTCGATGCGACTCGCTGGCGGGGGCGACATGTACCTTCACGATACGCACTCACTCTTCTCCGGCGACATCGCGACGCTGACAACAGCATCGCCTGTGTCCGCTCGCCTGTTCGGGGACTTCTCCCCTCGCCGGCTCGCGGACGCGCCTTGGAGCCGATCCGACTATACACCCTGGAATTGACCCACAACAAGAGGTAGCATTTCCATGGGATTAAAATCTTGAATCCGCGACGCGGCGTCTGCGCTGCGCGACAAAGCGGTTCGTGCCCTGCGGAAGCGCTCGAATTTGGCGCAACAGAGATTAAAAATGCGGGATTCCGAGCGGCGGAGTTCCGAGACAGCGAACTCCCGCGCCGATAGGCGGCTATGCCTACCAACTTAGCGAGGCGCTAGCGGCTGCCGCCACTATTTGCGCCGGACTTCCTCCTGCGTTCCGTCCTTGCTTTCGGAGTCGTCGGGGGCGGTGCAATCTGCAGGGGATGCGATGGCGGCGTCAGACGGTTTGTCGCAGCATCGTCCCGAAGCGCATCGGTATCAAGACGCTGGCTTCGATCGACGGCGTCGCGCGGATCGGCGGCGGCAACGGATGCCGCCGCTATGCCCACAACAATGCCGATCAACAGCGACAAGCCTCTTGCGTGCATCGATCGGATACCTCTCAAAATGCGAAGTCCAGACGAGGGCCGATGCGAACGTCCCTATATCGCCGGAGCGGCACGTTCGACGTTCGCGCCTCGTACAGCACGGTCGTCGTGAGCGACACATTGCTCGCAAAATTATACTTCAGACCGACGTCTGCCGAATAGAGCTGATCGTGTCGTCCGCGATTGAGCCCGTCGGTGAACCAGTAAGCCTCAAACAGTGGCGTGCTCACAATCGACCATTTGGAATCGAGCTTGACCTCGATACCGAGCACGGCGTCGAAGCGCCAGCGGCGCGCCTCCGCCAGGTCGGAAAATCGATAGGTCAGGAGCAGCAATGGCGAAAACGTCGCGTTGTTGAAGCGGAAGTCGCGGGCAACCGAGCCCATCACATCGTCCGAGGTGAAGGCCAGGTCGCGGTAGATACCGTCAAAATCGTAGCGATGCTCGTAAATGGCGGAGAAACGCCAGCCGTCCCAGTTTTGGGTCAGACGCCCGCCCATCCGCGCGACGGCAAAATTGCCGTCCTTCTCCCGCGAAAACGCTTCATATTGCGCCCGCGCATAGAGGCGGTACGACAGGTCATTGCTGAGGTTCCCGTCCAGCCGGACGCTCACGTCGGGCACGTAGTAAACGTCCGACTTGCGGTTGTCCCGGCTAAACAGGGCGTTGTCGGTGAAGGCGGGCGCGATGGAACCCACGACGCTCCAGGATGGTGCGGAGGTGTAAGGTACAGGGGCCGCGATCGTCTTGAACTCGGTGACATCAAGGTCGGCTGCGCCTGCCGTGCTTGCGCCGAGCAGACCAAAGATCGGCAGAAGACTCCTGGACCTTCGCATGGCGTCCCTCGACGGCTGTCGCGTGCATCGGGATTCGCGTCAGGCTGTGACACGATTGTGGCGTGTTAATGTTCTTCGACTAAATCACGGGTTGATCAGATCGATCATCGTTTCGTAAGAGGCCGCTGATGCGAGCCTAGTAATCGACCGCGTCCCTGATGATCGGACAGGTCATGCAATGACCGCCGCCGCGACCACGTCCGAGTTCCGCACCAACGATGGTAATGACCTCGATGCCTTCCTTGCGCAGCAGCGTGTTGGTGTAGGTGTTGCGGTCATAGGCGAACACGACGCCAGGGGATGCGCAGACGAGATTGGCACCGCTATCCCACTGGGTGCGCTCGCGCATATAGGCATTTCCGCCCGTCTCCACCACGCGCAGCTTCTTCAGCCCAAGCGCCTCTGCCACGACCTCGACGAAGGGCTTTTCATCCTTCCGCAGCTCGATGCCTGCGGAGCTGTCGGCCGGACGGTAGGAAAATGCCGCGATATTGTTGACGATGTCCGGATAAAGCAGCACGCAATCGCGATCGGCGAATGTGAAGACCGTATCCAGATGCATCGCCGCTCGAAGCTTGGGCATGGCAGCCACGATCACGCGCTCGGCCGCCTTCTTCTTGAACAGGGCGGCAGCGAGCTGGCTGATGGCCTGCCGCGAGGTGCGCTCGCTCAATCCGATCAGCACGTTGCCTTTTCCGATTGGCATCACGTCGCCGCCCTCAAGCGTCGCAAGGCCGTGATCCTGTGTCGGATCGCCCCACCAGACGTTGACCTTGCCGGCGAAATCCGGATGGAATTTATAGATGGCGGCGGCGAGGATAGGCTCTTCGTGGCGCGCCGGCCAGAACAGCGAATTCAGCGTAACCCCTCCGTAGATCCAGCAGGTCGTATCGCGCGTGTACAGGGTGTTGGGAAGGGGCGGCAGAAGATACTCGGTCATGCCGGCCGCTTCCCGGATGAGCCTGAGCGTCTCGCCGCCGCGGGCTTCCGGAAAGTCCTGGGTCGACAATCCGCCGATCAGCGTCTCCGCCAGCTCGCGCGGCTTGAGGCTTTCCAGATAGCCGCGCAGCTCGTCGATCAGGCCGAGGCCAACCTGATTGGGGATCACCTGGTTGTCGAGAATCCACGTCCTCGCCTCCGGAATGGCGACCGTGTCGGCGAGGAGATTGTGCATCTCGACGACTTCGATACCGCGGTCACGCATCTTCTGCACGAAATCGAAATGATCGCGCTTGGCATTGTCGACCCATAGGACGTCGTCGAACAGCAAGGTGTCGCAGTTCGTCGGCGTCAGACGTTGATGAGCCCGCCCCGGCGAACAGACCAGCACCTTGCGCAGCTGGCCGACTTCCGAATGAACACCGAAGGGAATCCCTGCATCCGATGTCTGCTTTGTCATGAGGCCTATCTCCGGAACTGCTCCGCTCAGATCGTGATGTAGCCGGTGGCCAGGCCGTGAATGCCGATGACCGCGCCGATCGCAACGACAATGAAGATGATCCACTCGACAAAGGTGAAGACTCTCGCCTTCTGCTCGAGGCGTGCCCATAAATACAGTGCCGTGCCGGGCGCGTAGAGGATGGCCGACAGCAGCAGATATTTCATTCCGGCCGCATAGATCAGGAAGAGCGTGTAGATCAGCGCAATTCCGGTAAAGACCAGCCCGCTTCGACGCTGGTCCGGGCGCTTCTCATAGGTCTCGCCCCGCTTGACCAGCAGGAGCCCGTAGGCAGCGACCAGGAAAAACGGGATCAAATTCATGACGCTCGTCAGATTGAGCATCAGCGAGAAGGCGTCCCGCGACCAGTAGGTGCTGATGACGAAGAGCTGGACGACGATGTTGGTCAGCCACAGCGCCGCAGCCGGGACCTTGTTCTCGTTCTCGGTGCCGAACAGGGCCGGCATATCCCTGGTGCGGCCCGCGGCCGAAAGCACTTCGGTGCAGATCAAGCTCCAGGCGAGATAAGCCCCGAGCACCGAAACTAGAAGTCCGATGCTGACGAAGACCGCGCCCCAATGCCCCACGACGGCCTCCAGCACCGCCGCCATGGACGGCTGTCGCATCTCGGCGATGTCGGCGCGCGGCAGCACGGCGTAGGGCAGCATGGTGACGAGCACCATCAGGCTGGTCACCATCACAAAGCCGATGATCGTCGCCGCGCCGACATGGGATCGCTCCTTGGCATAGCGGGAATAAACGCTGGCGCCCTCGATCCCGAGGAACACGAACACCGTGACCAGCATGGTCGCGCGGATCTGCTCGAAGAGCCCCTTGTCCGGCATGCCCTCGCCGCCCCAGAAATTGTCGCCAAACTGGTCGGCCTTGAAGGCGAAGATCAGGATGACGATAAAGACCAGGATCGGCACGATCTTGGCGATGGTCACGATGGTGTTGATCGCGGCGGCCTGTTGCACGCCACGCAGGATCATGAAGTGGAAAAGCCAGATCCCGATCGAGGCAACGATGATCGCGATGACGGTATTGCCGTCACCAAACACAGGAAAGAACGCGCCCAAGGTCGACTTGATCAGGACCCAATACGACACGTTGCCAATGCAGCTTCCCATCCAATAGCCAAGCGCCGACAGGAAGCCGGGATAATCGCCGAAACCTGCTTTCGCATAGGCGTAGACACCAGCATCGAGTTCAGGTTTTCGCTCCGCCAACGACTGAAACACGCGCGCCAGCGTGTACATGCCACCGCCGGCGATGCACCAGGCCAAGATGGCGCCGAATGGACCGGTTGCGATGCCGAATGTGCGCGGCAGTGAGAAGATGCCGGAACCAACCATGGAGCCGACCACCATGGCCGTCAGAGCAAACAGCGAAAGCTTCTGGATCGACGGCGTCGCGCTCATGTGAAGGCCTCGAACCGCGAGTGATGGTCGGCGCTGCGGCCGCTACGCTCGTTGGAACCCGGACGATGCGCCGTGGAGCACGCATGGCCAATCAGGTGATCACCTAGTCGAGGTCCGGGATTACCCTCACTGCCCACACGCTCTCAGGCCGCGAACGAAGAGCCGGAAGCGTCGGCCGGCTCCTTTCCGCCAAACCAGGCCACATACAGTGTCGGCAGGAAGACCAGGGTCAGACCGGTCGCAACCAGCAGTCCGCCCATGATCGCAAAGGCCATCGGCCCCCAGAACACCGTTGGAGCAATCGGGATCATGCCGAGAACGGTGGAGACGGCCGTCAGCATGATTGGACGAAAGCGGGAACTGCTGGCATCCACCGCGGCCTGCCAGGGCGCCTTCCCCAGTGAACGCTCCGCCTCGATCTGGCCGATCAGGATGACCGCGTTCTTGCTGATCATGCCGAGCAGCGCAAGCACACCGAGAATGGCGACGAAGCCCAACGGCCGACCCGACAACAGCAGCGCTGCGACGACGCCGATCAGACCGAGCGGCGCAACGCTGACGACCATCAACAATCGCGGAAAGCTCTGCAACTGGGCCATCAGGACCGTGAACATGACGAACAGCATCACAGGCACCACCGCCATGACGGACGCCTGCGAATTCCGGCTTTCCTCCACCGTGCCACCGACCACGACGCGGTATGAAGCCGGCAGCGCCGTCTTCAGCTTTGCCATGGCCGCGGCCTGCCTGTTGACGACCGTCTCCGGCAGCACACGGTCGGCAATGGCGGCCCGAACCGTGAGCGTGGGCACGCGATCTCGTCGCCAGATCAGCGGAAACTCCTGATCATACTCGAACGATGCAAACTGGCTCAATGGAACGGTCCGCCCGCCCGCGATCGGCATCTGCAACGTGCGCAAGCTCGCCAGCGAGACCCGCTGTTCGTCGGTCGCGCGGACCACCACATCGACCAGGTAGATATCGTCCCGCACCTGTGTGACCGGCGTGCCGGATATCACGGTGTTCAGAACGGTGGAAATCGTCTGCGAACTGAGTCCGAGCAGGCGGGCCTCGTCCTGGTTGACGCGAATCCGCACCTGGCGATCGGGCTCCATCCAGTCGAAATTCACGCTCTTGGCGGCCGGATCGGCCCCGACGATCCGTGCGACCTCGAGCGCGATGTCGCGCACCCGCTCGACGTCCGGACCGCTGACGCGATACTGCAGTGGCCATCCGACCGGGGGACCGAGGCCGAGTGGAGACACCGACGAGATCGCGTTCGGAAACTCATCGGCGAGGAATCGTTCCAGCTTGCCATGCAGCCGCTCACGCGCCCCAATGTCTCTGGCGACGACGACCGCCTGCGTGAAGAAGTCGTTCGGCAATTCGACGCTGAGCGGCAGATAGAACCGGATCGCACCGCGCCCGACATAGGTGCTCCAATGCGCGACATCGGGATCGCCCGTGAGCATCTTGTCCAGACGCTTTGCCGCGGTTTCGCTGGCAAAAATCGATGCATTTTGCGGCAGGCTGAGATCGACCAGCAGTTCCGGCCGATCGGAGGACGGAAAGAATTGTTGCGGAATGAGCGGCAGCGCGAGCACGGAGGCGACGAACAGCGCGGCCGTCCCACCGAGGGTCACCCACTTGGCGCGGATCGCCGATATCAGGAATCGTCGATACAGCCGGAATACCCGTCCGGGAGCCGCAGCGCCCTTCTGCTTGGGCGGGACAAGGATGGCAACGCCGAGCAGTGGCGCGAAGATCACCGCGACGAACCAGGACGCCAATAGCGCGATCGCGACCACAGCGAACAGCGAGAACGTGTATTCGCTCGCGGCACTTGCAGCAAAGCCGACCGGAATGAAGCCCGCGATCGTCACGAGCGTTCCCGCAAGCATGGCAGGCGCGTGGGTCCGGAACGCGTAGCTGGCGGCCTCGACCTTGCTGTCCCCCAACGCCAGGCGAACGAGCGTGGCATCCGTCGTCGTCATGGCATCATCGACCAGCAGGGCAAGCGCAATGATCAGGGCGCCGAGCGATATGCGCTGCATGTCGATCTGAAGGACCGTCATGACCGGGAACACGATCGCAAGCGTGAGCGGGATCGCCAGCGCAATGATCAGGCCCGGACGAACGCCGAGGCTGATGAAGCTCACGACCAGAATGATGGCGATCGCCTGCAACAACGAGGTCATGAACTCGCCGACCGCCTTGCCCACGACGACGGCCTGGTCGGCCACCAGGCTGGGCTCGATCCCGATCGGCAGATCAGCGGTGATCCGCGCCATCGCCGCCTTGACGTTCCTGCCGAGTGCGAGAATGTCGCCGCGGTCGCGCATGGCAATGGCAAGCCCGATCGCCGGACGGCCATTGATTCGGAACAGCGGCTGGGGTGGATCGACGTAGCCCCGCCGCACCATCGCAAGGTCACTCAGGCGCAGCATGCGACCGCCTGCGGCGAAGTTGATATCGGCGATGTCCTGCTCGGACAGGAAGCTGCCCGACACCCGCAGCGATATCCGCTCGGTGCCGGTCTGAATCGTTCCCGCCGGCATCACGATGTTCTGCGCCCGCAACGCCGCAATCAGAGCCGTGCGATCGACGCCGAGATTTGCAAGCTCCTGCTTGGAGAACTCGACGAAGATCACTTCCTCCCGTGCGCCCAGCAGCTCGATCTTCGCGACATCCGGTACAGCCAGGAGCTGCGAACGGATCGCCTCGACCCGGTCACGCAGCTCGCGTTGCGCGAAGCCATCGCTGGTAAAGCCGTAGACGATGCCAAAGGTGTCGCCGAAATCGTCGTCGAAGAACGGCCCGACGACACCGGCAGGCAGCGTATGGCGAATGTCGCCGATCGTCTTCCGTACGTGGTACCAGGTATCGGAGACATCCCGCGCATTGGCGCTTCCCTTGAGGTTCACGAAGATGGTCGTGAGGCCTGGCCGGGTGAAGCTGCGCAGGAAATCCAGATGCGGGGTCTCCTGCAATTGGCGCTCGAGGCGCTCGGTCAGCTGCTTCATCGTCTCATCGGCCGTCGCCCCCGGCCAGACGGCATGAACGACCATGGTCCGGATCGTGAAAGCCGGATCCTCGTTCCGGCCCAGCCGGAAATATGACAGGACGCCGGCGGCCACCGCTATCAGCATGAGGTAGACGACCAGCGAGCGTCGCCCCAGTGCCCATTCCGAAAGGTTGAATCCGCTCATCGCCCCGATCCGAGCACGCGCACCTTCTGGCCTGGATGAAGTGCCTGAACGCCCGCAGTGACGACGATCTCGCCGGCATCAAGCCCTTGCGCGACGATCACCTGCGCCTGGTCGAACCGCAGCACGTCGACGTTCCGCACTGAGACCGTATTGGCCGAGGGATCAAAGACCCAGACGGCCGGCTGTTGATTCATCCTGGTCAGCGCGGTTACGGGAATGCCGATCATCGGGCCGGAGCTCGCCTCGGCGCGCCCGACCACGGTCGCCCCGAGCCGCATCGCAGCCGGCGGATCGGTAAGGCCCACCTTGACCTCAAAGGTCCGCGTGACCGGGTTGGCCTGGGCGGCGACCTGCCGGACGCGCCCCTGCGCCGTCACTGCCGGATCGTCCGTGAGCGCGACCGTTACCTGCAGATTGGCAGGCGCCGCTCTCACCAGTTGGGCGGGCACATCGAAGACCGCATCACGAGCGTCCTGGCGAGCGATCTTCGCGATCGTCTGCCCGGCCTGAACGACCTCGCCGGCGGCGGGGCCGGTCTCGGTGACCTTGCCCGGCGCATCGGCGCGCAGCTCGGTAAAGCCGACTTGATCGTGGGCGGCGCTCAACTGGGCTTCGGCCATATCGAGCTGCGATTGGGCGGTCTGCTGCGCCTGCGTCGCGGCTTCGAAGTTGGCGCGGGTGGTCCAGCCCTGCGCTAGCAGCGTCTGCTGACGCTCGAAATGATTGCGGGCCTGAGTGAGCTGGCCTTGCGCAGCAGCAAGCGCCGCCTGCGCCTGGCGTAGCGCGTTCGCTTCGTTCTGCGATTCCAGTTGCGCCAGAAGCTGGCCGGCCTGGACGCGATCACCAAGCCGGGTGTTGTTCGAAAGCAGCCGCCCGCCGATTCGAAATGCAATGCTGACCTCGTCCTCCGCCTCGATACGCCCGGTAAACGTGAACGGCGTCAGCTGCTCGCGCTTCTCGACCGTGGTCGTGCGAACCGGACGTGGCGCCGGGGGCGTGTCCTCCACCGGGTCCCTTTCACAGGCGGCTACCAGCAGCGTGGCGACCGCTGCGACAAGCGCGATATTCAGCGGCCGCATCGGCATGACATGATCATCGGTCAACTGCTCCACTGACGATCTTGGCGATAGATCATCTCCCTTCCATCGGTAAATCTACTGAGCGATCACCGATGCAATCGTGGTCCGGAGAACCTTCCAGCAGCAGTCAGAAGATTCCCAGGGCAACGTCAGGCAATCACCCGATACCGGGGACGCCGCAAGCGGTGCATTAAGGCTGCGCCTGCTCCCGCCGCGGCGCGTTCGCCAAAGCAGCAGGTGGCAAGGGAACCGGCCGCTCAGGCTCCGAATGATTCACACGACGATAGGAGGATCGACATGAGAAAGCTGGCTTTGCTGTCCGCGGCCATCTTCATTGCGCTCAGCGCGATGGGCTCGGCGACGCCCGTACAAGCGCAGGATCTGGCATGGTGCTCGAAGATCAAGGGAATGCTCAACTGCATGTATGAGACCCGCTCACAATGCCGCGCATCGGTGAGCGGACGGCAGGGCACCTGCGTGCAAAATCGCCGCCGCTGACGGCAGCGCTCAGTCCGATATCGGCCGGGCGGCGTAAATGACGTGCTGTTGGTTGTCGTACGCCACCCGGATTCGGCATGAATGCCGCAACTGTGCCTGCCCCATCGGGACATTCCTCCGCCAACGCCCGGGGTTTCCTCCAATCGCGGCGGGTCTCCTTGCACGATAGCATCGACTGCTCCGGTTCGCATTTGGATCAACGGGAGGTGTCAATGTCCGATCTTGTCGCGATCGTGTATCCGTCGGAAGCAAAGGCAGAAGAAGTCCGCCAGCAGCTATTCAAGCTGCAGAAGGAATATCTGATCACAATCAGCGACGCCGTGATTGCCGTGAAGACGGACGCGGGTGGCATCAAGCTCAATCAACTCGTCAATACCACTGCCATGGGCGCAATGACGGGAAGCTTCTGGGGCCTTCTCATCGGCGTCCTGTTCCTGAACCCAATCCTCGGAGTCGCGGTGGGCGCCGCCTCCGGCGCGCTCGGCGGCGCGCTCTCGGACTTCGGCATCGACGACGCCTTCATGAAGAGCCTGTCGACCAGCCTCCAGCCCGGCAACGCGGCCTTGTTCGTCCTGATCAAGCACATGACGGCGGACAAGGTGATCAATGAGATCAAGAGCGCCGGCGGCGTTGTGCTCAAGACGTCACTCGACGAGACGAAGGAGAAGCTCCTCCGCGATGCGCTGACGAGTGCGGTGGAGCGGCCGGCGGCCTGAAGCCGCCGTTCCTTCCTGTCTCAGCCTGTCTCAGCGCCGGCCGCCCGCAAGCCGCAGCAGCATCATGAAGAGGTTGATGAAATTCAGATAGAGCGACAGCGCCGCGATGACCGACTTGCGACCCGCAGAGGTATGGTCATCCGCGCTGTCGTACATCGCCTTGATCCGCTGCGTGTCGTAGGCCGTAAGCCCGGCAAATACGCCGACGCCAACGATCGAGATCAGCCAGTCGAGCGCGGTCGAGGACAGAAAGATATTGATCAGGCTTGCGATGATGACGCCGATCAACCCCATGAACAGGAACGTGCCGAGCCCGGAGAGATCGCGTCGCGTCGTATACCCGAAGGCGCTGAGCGCTCCGAAACTCGCGGCGGCAATGAAGAAGACCCGGGCAATCGACGAGTTCGTGTAGATGTGGAATAACGTCGAGAGCGATACGCCGACCAAGGCGGCGTAGAGGAAGAACAGCAGCCGTGCCGTTGACACGGACAGCGTATTGATGCGCGAGCCGATGAAGAAAACCAGCCCCAGCGGCGCCAGAATGAAGACCCACATCAATGGGCTCTGCAGCAACGCCGGGCCTGTGAGCTGATAAGTCAGCCAGGCCACGACGGCGGTCAAGCCGACGCCCGCGGCCATGTGAGCGTAGATGCGCAGCATGTATTGATGCAGGCCAGCGTCCACCGCAAATGCGCCGCCAGCCGTCTCCGCCGCAGTCAGATTTTGATCGAAATTTGACACATCAGCCTCCTCTGAACTTCGCCGAGGGAGGCGACATTAATCCTC
The DNA here is from genome assembly GCF_002936975.1 of Bradyrhizobium sp. AC87j1. Classification (NCBI taxonomy): domain Bacteria; kingdom Pseudomonadati; phylum Pseudomonadota; class Alphaproteobacteria; order Hyphomicrobiales; family Nitrobacteraceae; genus Bradyrhizobium; species Bradyrhizobium sp. AC87j1. The sequence goes on along the minus strand of NZ_PTFE01000048.1, from coordinate 32,676 downwards.
GGGCTTCCGGAACAGCATCGGACAATCACCCGAATGCCGCCCGTGGAAATTACCCTTCTTTGTCGCAACTGCGGGCATCGCAGGGATGCTGCACATTACCGATACGAGAGCTTGGAACTACGTCTAAGCCCTTTGGCGTACGCTCCTTACAGCTTTGTCACTTGGAAGCCGGGTGGGTCGCGATCTAACTCAATGCCATGCGCTTCTTCTTTCACATCGCCGACAGATACGGCCTCTTTCCCGACGGAATCGGACAGGACTGCCGAGATCACGATGCAGCCATCCTGCACGCCAGACGCCTCGCCGCTGAGCTCGCCAAGGCCGGTGAATTCTGCCGCGGCAGTGTCGTGCTTGTGGCCAGCCCGCCGCAGACGGCATGCGGAGCCCCGGGCGGCGGCTGATTTTTCTGCCCTCACCACCTACAGAGAATCCCTGATGTGCGCATGCGGCAGACACCTCTAAGGTCGTCCGCAGGGGACGGTCGGCAGATGCGACCAGCACCGCGCTGCGGATTGGGAGACCATTCTCCGTCATGGCGTCTTCGTCGAACGAGGTCAATCAAGAGCTTTCCCGCAACGCGTTGATTGCGCTTGTGATCGGATCGATGGTGGGATCCGGCATCTTCGCCCTGCCGGCGGCGTTCGGACGTGCCACCGGCGCCTTCGGTGCGATCATCGCATGGATCATCGCAGGGACGGGCATGCTCATGCTGGCGCTCGTGTTCCAGTCGCTGTCGCAGCGCAAACCGGAACTGGATGCCGGCATCTACGCCTACGCCAAGGCCGGATTCGGCGACTACATCGGATTCGCGTCGGCCGCCGGCTATTGGATCGGCTGCTGTCTTGCCGACGTCGCTTGTCTCATTCTGATCAAGGCCACACTCGGCCAGTTCTTTCCGATCTTTGGCGACGGCACGACGCCGACGGCCATTGCATCGGCGACACTGCTTTTGTGGAGTGTACACTTTCTCGTGCTGCGGGGCATCAGGGGCGCGGCCAGGCTCAACACGATTGCAACCTTCGCAAAGATCGTTCCGATACTCCTGTTCATCGTGGTGGCCGCGTTCGTGCTCGACCGCGACCTGTTGGTGCAGAATTTCTGGGGAACGGAGCCGCCGAGTATCAGACAGGTGCTGAGCCAGGTGCGCTCTACGATGCTGCTCACCGTATTCGTGTTCGTCGGCGTCGAAGGCGCGAGCGTCTATTCGCGCTACGCCAGGAATCGCGCCGACATCGGCATTGCGACGGTGGTGGGCTTTATGAGCGTTCTCTGCCTGCTCGTCCTGGTGACGCTGCTGTCCTACGGCGTGTTGCCGCGGAACGAGCTGGCGGATCTTTCGACGCCGTCGATGGCAGGCGTGATGGAATCAATGGTCGGGCGCTGGGGCAGCGTGTTCATCAGCCTGGCCCTGTTGATCTCGATCCTCGGCAACTATCTGTCCTGGTCGCTGCTCGCCGCGGAGATCCTGCATTCGGCGGCGATGCACCACACGATGCCGTCCTTTCTCGCGCGTGAGAATGCGAACAAGGTACCTGTCGGTGCGCTCTGGCTGACCAACTGTGTGATCCAGGCATTCCTGCTCGTCAGCTGGTTCGCCGAATATGCCTTCACGCTCGCACTGAAGATGACGAGTGCGATGACGCTGATTCCCTACGTTCTCGTCGCGGCCTATGGCCTCAAGCTCGCATCGACCGGCGAGACCTATTACGCCGGCGAGCGCGCTCGCACGACCGATTGGATCCGCGCCGCCGTTGCGACGCTCTACGCCGCCGCGATGATCTACGCCGGCGGACCGAAGTTTCTCCTGCTGTCCTCGATCCTCTACGCGCCCGGAACCTTGCTGTTCCTGATGGCCAAACGCGAGCGCAAGGAAAGCACATTCACGAGAACCGAAGCCATCCTGTTTGCGGCGGTCGCAATCGCGGCGGGCGGCGGAGTCTATGGGCTCGCCGTCGGTGCCCTTTCGATCTGACCCAGCGTCTTTGATTGTAGGGAGGCGAACATGAACATGACGATCACGCGTTGCAGCTTGCTCCTTGCCGGGTTGCTGGCCGTCGCGGCGCCGCCCACCGTCACGCTCGCGCAATCGAAGGACGACAGCGCGGCGATGGCAAAGGAGACCGGCACCGCCACATCCAAAAAGGAGGCGCCGCCGAACACCAACACCAATCCGACAAAGCACCGGTACTGGCGTCATCGCGGCGGCAGACACCCGCATTATGGCAGCCGCCGCCTCCGCACCTGAGACATCGTAGGGGCCCCTTCAATGGATCAACCTGACGGCGATTCCGGCATGCGCTCAGAAAAATACCGAGAGCTCCCTCGGCACGAGATCGCTGTCGACGAGCCCGGAGAGGCCGGAAGGCCAAGTCTGCTGGCCGTCGGTCTCACCCTGCTCGCCGCCGGCGTCGCTTTATTCCTGATCTGGCAAATGGTCTCCAGCCTTCTGATTGTCTTTGCCGGGGTGTTGTTCGCCGCCTTTCTGGACGCATTGGCGCGAGCTTTGGCGCCGGTCCTTCCACTCAAACGAGCCTGGCGGTTGACGCTCGTTGTCTTGCTTCTGTCCGCGCTCTCTTGTTTCGGCCTCGCCTGGGGCGCGCGCAAGCTGCCGGAACAGACGCGCCTGCTTCTGAAAGTGATGGATGCGCAGGTTGATCTGCTCCAGGGGCACCTGCTGTCGTATGGCGTGGACCTGCTCGGCCCGGAATGGGGCCGCGACTTTGCACAATGGCTGTTCGCCGATCAGGGCCGGTTCTTCAGCCACGCTCAGTTTCTGCTCGGCGGAGCATCGAGCCTTCTGACCGCCGTGCTGGTGATCCTGTTCCTCGGCATTCTGTTCGCTTTCGATCCCACCGGCCACCGCGAAAGCGTGATCGCGCTGGTCAGGCATTCCCATCGCGCCCGTGCGCGCGCCGTGATGGACGAGATGGGCAACGTCATGCGGCTGTGGTTCGTCGGACAATTGATCCGCATCATGCTGATGACGTTGTGCGTGTGGCTCGCGCTCTATCTCATCGGGCTGCCCGGTCCCTTCGTGCTTGGACTTCAGGCAGGTCTGTCGAACTTCATTCCCTATCTCGGGCCGATCGTTGCCGCGATCCCGATCGCGCTCGTCGCGATGCCGCTCGGCGCATCGCTCCTGATCTGGGCGGTCGCCGTGTACACTATCATCCAGTCGATCGAAGGCTACGTGATCGGCCCACTGATCCAGCGCCAGGCAGTCGAGACCCCGCCGGCGTGGACACTGGTTGCGATCGTCCTTCTCGGCGCTCAGTTCGGCGTCATGGGCGTCGCAGTCGCGATGCCGCTGGTTGCGATCGGTCGGGTTGCGATCGTCAGGTTCTATGTCGAGGACTATCTGGGCGGCGATCCCAAGCCGCCATCAATTGCGAGCGAGCAGCCATGAGCGAGTTTGAAGCGCAGCCGAGTGATGCCCCGGCGCGTTCGACGACGGCGCGTTTCCTGTGGCAGCAACTCCCCTACATCGTCGCGCTGCTGCTCGCCATCGTCGGCGTTGCCTACACCAACGTCTCGCACCAGCCGTTGACCGGCTATTGGGAGTTTCTGGCGCTCGCCATCGGCGTGGTCTGCGTTGTCACCAAGTGGCCGGAGATCGAGGGCAAGGAGGGCCAGATCCGGTTGATCTGGACGCAGGCCCTGCACTGGATCGCAGTCCTGATCACGATGAACATCATGCTGGTCTCCGGCGTGCAGCAGTTGCTTCCGACCCCTGCAACGGGGCTCGTCCTGCTGACGTTGCTCGCGCTCGGCACGTTCCTTGCGGGCTTGAGCCTGCTGTCGTTGCAGATCGCCTTCCTTGGCCTTGCAATGGGCGCCGCCGTTCCGGCGATATCATGGCTGAAGCAATCCATCTTCTTCTTCCTGCTCGGGGCGGTGCTGCTGATTGGCCTCGCCATCTCGTTCTGGTGGCGCCAGGACGGCAGCCCCGCGCAGAGCGCCGCCAGGGACATCACGAGCCAACGGGAGGATTGAATGCAAGCGTTGCGATATCTTGCCGCCATCGGCGCATCCGTCGTTCTTTGCGCCGTCACCTCGCCCGCGCAAGCCGAGAGATTCAGGGTCGGCAGGCTCCTGTGCTTCTCGGAGCCACGCGTCGGACTGGTGCTTGGATCGACGCAGGCGCTGCGTTGCGTGTTCAACGCGCTGCGCCCGCCCCGGCAGTACGTCTACGAAGGACGGATACGGCGCGTCGGCGTTGATATCGGCGTGACCAGCGCCGGCGCGCTATCCTGGGCCGTCTTCGCCAGGAACTCGCGGATAGGCCCCGGCACGTTGCGCGGCAGTTACGTCGGCGCGAGCGGAAATTTTGCATTCGGTCCCGGCCTCGGCGCCAACGTCCTGGTCGGCGGCTCGCGGAGGAGCGTGATGCTGCAGCCGATCTCGGTCGAACGCTCGATCGGGCTCAATCTCGCGGCTGGCGTGACTCATCTGACATTGGGACCGCGAGGCGGGCTCTGATCCCGCCGTCTTGCTCCCGCGGTTCGGTCTGCTCTTGATGCCGGTCCGCGCAGGGAGAGGATGAGAACATTCCCGGCCTGCCGCTCAGGGTTTCGTCCGATGTCGGCGTCGGGTGTTCGAAGTTAGGATCCGATGCATGCTCGATCGGGCCGTAACCGCCCAGGAGGATCGCATGACAGTGTATGACAGTCGCGGGAGTCTCGATGCCGTGGTTGCTCCGCCGCTGTGGGTTTGTGCGCTCCTCGGCGTCGTCCTGATCGCCGCCGGCCTTTTCGCGCTGGGCGACCTTGCCTTCGCCACCGTCGTCAGTGTCAAGCTCATCGGGCTCACCGCGATCGCCGCCGGCGCATTCGAGATTGCCCACGCCTTCTGGACCAAGGGATGGGGCGGGTTCCTTTGGCAAGTCGTGCTCGGCGCGCTCTACCTCGCCTTCGGTGTCGTGCTGCTCACCCAGCCGGTCTCGGGCGCGCTGATCCTGACCTATTTCCTCGGCGCGGTGCTGTTCGCTTCGGGTGTGATTCGATGCGTGCTGAGCTTTGCCTATTGGCGGCAGAACGGATGGATGATGCTGATCTCGGGCGTCTTCGCGGTGATCGCCGGCGTGCTGGTCCTGTTCGGCTTCCCCACCATCAGCGCTTGGGCTCTCGGCTTCCTGTTGGGCGTCGACCTGATTGCCCATGGCCTGGCATGGCTGCTCTATGCGCTGCAATCGGTGCGAACGACCGGATAACAGAGGAGAGAACAACCATGGATGCTCCCAGTCGCCGCGTCTTCCTCAGCCTTGCGATGAACGCTATTGCCGCCACCGCGATCGGAGCGTCCGGCGCGCACCTCATCGGTGTTGCGAACGCAATGCCGGTCGATCCCGATCTCTCTCGGGCCGGTCGGGCACCGGAGGATCGCGCCATCCCGGTGCAATGGGGACCTCCGCCGCGACCCGGCTGGGGCCCGTCTCGTCCTGGCTGGGGCCCGCGACCGCGCCGGCGCCGCCGCTGGGTTTGCTGGTGGCATCGTGGGCGCCGTCATTGCGGTTGGCGCTGGTAGTCCGAAGGGGGCGAGGAAATGGTACGCAACAAGAACCAATGGCTCCTCATCGCCGTGCTGGCAGTGCTTTTCCTCGGCGCGAGCTGGTTCTGCCTGTCAGTCTGGAGGGCAACGCCCTCGATGCCGCCCTACGGGAACATCGTGCTGGCGGCGGCTGCGATCCTCGTTCTGGTGCTCGGCTGCGGCCTGATCGCGCTGATGTTCTACAGCCATCGCAAGGGCTACGACGAGCCGGCGCGCAGCAACCGAACCGCGCGGGACTAGCACAGCCCGTCGAACGGCGGAGGTCCGACGCCGGCTGTTCCGAGCCTGGACAAGGAGCGGACGATGAACCTTGCTAACGTCCGGCTCGGACTGCTGGCGGCGAGCCTCGTGACATTGTTGGCCGGCGAACCCGCGCGGCCGCAGCCAGCCCCGCCCGCGCCTGCCGTCGGCGTCGTCGAAGCGGCGCAGCGGCCGATCACCGAGAGCAGTGAGTTTCTCGGCCGGATCGAGGCCATCAACCAGGTCAACATTGCCGCCCGCGTCACCGCTTTTCTGGAGCAGCGGCTGTTCACCGAGGGCGCGGAAATCAGGAAAGGCGAGCAGCTTTACCGGCTCGAACGCGGCCCGTTCGAGGCCGATGTCGCCGCCAAGCAGGCGCAGGTAGCACAGCTCGAAGCGACGCTCGAGAATGCCAAATTGACCGCCGAGCGCGCCCGCACCCTGCTTGGCGGACCGGCCGGGCAGCAATCGACCTACGATGCCGCGCTCGCGAGCCAGCGCAGCCTCGAGGCCCAGGTCAAAGCCGCGCAGGCGCAGGTCCAGGCCTCGCAGATCAACCTCGACTACACCATCATCAGCGCGCCGATCGACGGCAAGATCGGACGCACGGCCGTGACGGAAGGCAACATCGTCAGTCCGAATTCGGGCGTGCTGACCACGATCGTCAGCCAGGATCCAATGTATGTCACGTTCCCGGTGCCGCTCCGCCAGGGGCTCGAGCTGCGCGAACGCTACGGCCCCCAAGGCGGCCTCGAAGCGGTGACGATCCGGTTGCGGCTGCCCGACGGGCGCATGTATGGGCAATCCGGCAAGCTGAATTTCGTCGACAACACCATCGCCCAGAACACCGACACGATCACGGTGCGCGGAGAGATCGCCAACCCGATCCTGCGAGCTCCCTCGGCGGCAGGCGTTACCGTCCACGAGCTCACCAACGGCGAGTTCGTCACCGTCGTCCTCGAAGGCGTCCAGCCTATCGAGGTGCTGGCGATCCCGCGCTCGGCGGTGCTGTCCGACCAGCGCGGCGACTACGTTCTCGTCGTCGGTGCAAACGACAAGGCGGAGCAGCGGCGCATTCAGCTCGGGCAATCGACTCCCACGATCGCTGCCGTCATCAGCGGATTGACGGCCGGTGACAAGGTGATCGCGGAAGGTTTGCAGCGGGTTCGCGCCGGACAAACCATCTCTCCAGAGCCGGCAAGTCCGCTGATCTTGTCGAGCATGAAGGATTCAACCGGCGAGGCGGCTCCGCAAGGGGGGCGCGCTCCCCTGCCCCGAACCCCCAAGGGCAGCAGCCAATGATATCGAGCGTCTTCGTCGACCGGCCGCGTCTTTCGATGGTGATCGCTTTTGTCATCACCATCGCCGGCGCACTGGCGCTCACGCAGATCCCGGTGGCGCAGTTTCCCGATATCGTGCCGCCGCAGGTCACCGTAGCCGCGAACTTTCCCGGCGCCTCCGCCGAGGTCGTGGAGAGCAGCGTCGCACAGCCGTTGGAGGCTCAGGTGGTCGGCGTCGACCGCGCGCTCTATATGAAATCGACCAGCGGCAACGACGGCAGCTATACGCTGACGGTTTCGTTCGCGCTCGGCACCAATCCCGACATCAACACGGTCAATGTCAATAATCGCGTCCAGAGCGCATTGTCGCAATTGCCCACGGAAGTGCAACAGCAGGGCGTGACCGTCCAGAAGCGATCCTCTTCGATCCTGCAGTTCCTGGTGCTCTACAGCGCAGATGGTCGGCAGGACCCGCTCTTCATCACCAACTACGCCATCATCAACGTGCTGGACGCGATTGCGAGCACGCCGGGTGTCGGCCAGGCCAATCTGTTCGCCAGGATGAATTATTCGATGCGGATCTGGTTCGATACGCAGCGCCTCACCAGCCTCAACCTGACCCCCTCGGACGTGGTCGCCGCCATTCGTGCACAGAGCGTCCAGGCTCCCGTCGGCCGCATTGGCGCGCGGCCGATCAGTGACGATCAGCAGTTCCAGTTCAACGTGCAGACGATGGGCCGCCTCGCCACCGCCGATCAATTCGCCAACATCGTGCTGCGCGCCGGGCCGGACGGATCCTCGCTGCTGGTCAGGGACGTTGCCCGCGTCGAGTTGGGCGCGCAAAATCTCGACAGCGAAGCCCGGATCGACGGGCGGGCGGCCGTTCCGATTGCGATCTACCTCGCCCCCGGCGCCAATGCGGTGACCACCGCGCGCGCGGTCGCTGACACGATGCAGCGGCTGTCCGGCCGGTTTCCGCCAGGGCTCGGTTATCTCGTGCAATACGACTCCACGACCTTCGTCCGGGACACGATCACGGAGGTGCTGTGGACATTGGGCGAGGCCTTCGTGCTGGTTGTGATCGTGGTCTATCTGTTTCTCGGAAACATGCGGTCCACCGCGATTCCGGCCGTCGCAGTCCCGGTAAGCCTCATAGGCACCTTCGCCGTTCTGCTCGCGCTCGGCTATTCCGCCAACACCGTATCCCTGCTCGCAATGGTGCTCGCGATCGGCATCGTGGTCGACGACGCCATTGTCGTGGTCGAGAATGTCGAGCGTGTCATGGCGGAGGAGCCTGATCTGTCTCCGGCCGAGGCCAGCAAGAAAGCCATGAGCCAGATCACCGCGCCGATCGTCGCGATCACGCTGGTGCTGCTCTCGGTGTTCGTGCCGATCGCTTTCATTCCCGGCATCTCGGGCACGCTGTTCCGCCAATTCGCGGTGACGATCAGCGCCGCCATGATGATCTCGGCATTGAATGCCCTGACCCTGTCGCCGGCCCTCTGCGCGCTGCTGCTGCGTCACACGGGACAGCGCCGCGGCATCATCGGCCGCATGCTTACCGGCATCGACTGGGTGCGCGATCGCTACAGCGGCGCGGTCCGCCGGCTGGTGCGCATGGCAGCCTTGTCGCTCATGCTGGTGGCGGCCTTTGCCGCAGGAATCTTCGGCCTGTCGCTGGTGACCCCGACGGGCTTCCTGCCCGAGGAGGACCAGGGCGCCTTCTTCACCTCGGTTCAGCTGCCGGACGGCGCATCGGTAGCGCGGACCAGCGAGACCACCCGGCAGATCGAGGACATCTTGAAACAGATGCAGGCCGTCGACCACGTCCTTGCGGTGATCGGCTTTTCCCTGCTCGACGGAGCCTCCGAGCCGAACAGTGCGCTCGTGGTGGCGCGACTGAAGCCGTTCGCGGACCGCAAGACGGCGACGGATTCCGCCCAGGCGCTGATCGCCAAGACCTTCGCCGCCGGCGCGCAGATCCGGCAAGCCAACGTGCTGCCGTTCAACCTGCCGCCGATCATCGGGCTCTCCACCGGCGGTGGCTTCGAATACCAATTGCAGGCCCTGGAAGGTCAGGCTCCGGCCGCGATCTCCAGCGTCACGAACGCGTTGATCGGCGCGGCCAATTCCGATCCTCGGCTCGCGCGTGTGTTCTCGACATTCACGGCGACCAATCCATCGCTCTATCTCGATATTGACCGCCGCAAGGCCCAGGCGCTGGGCGTCACCGTCAACGACATTTTTACGGCGCTCCAGGCCACGCTCGGCGGCATCTACGTCAACAACTTCAACCTGTTCGGTCGCACCTGGCAGGTCAATCTGCAAGGTGAAGCATTCGATCGCGCCGATACGTCCGATGTCTGGCGCATCCATGTGCGTAACAGCTCGGGTGAGATGGTGCCGTTACGGTCCCTCGCCGGCCTCAAGATCGTGACCGGGCCGCAGGTCATCACCCGCTACAACAACTATCGTTCGGTGACCGTCAACGGCAGCCCGGCATCGGGCACCTCCTCCGGGGCCGCGATCGCCGCCATGACGCAGATCTCGGAGGATGTTCTGCCGTCGGGTTACGGTTTCGCGTGGACCGGCACCGCCTACCAGGAACAGCAGGCGGCCGGCCAGACCGGCATCGTGCTTATGCTCGCCGTCCTCTTCGCTTATCTGTTCCTGGTCGCGCTCTATGAAAGCACCGTGATCCCGATCCCCGTGCTGCTCTCGGTTGTCGTCGGCGTGCTCGGATCCTATCTCGGCATCAAGATCGCTGGCCTCAATCTCGACCTCTACGGTCAGATCGGCCTCGTCGTCCTGATCGCGCTTGCCGCCAAGAACGGCATCCTGATCGTCGAGTTCGCCAAGGAGCAACGCGAGGCCGGCGTGCCGCTCGACGAGGCCGCGATCCAGGGCGCACATATGCGCTTTCGCGCCGTCATGATGACCTCGGCGGCCTTCATCCTGGGCCTCCTGCCGCTCGTGATCGCAACCGGCGCCGCCGCGCTCAGCCGGCGCGCCGTCGGCACGGCCGTCTTCGCCGGCATGCTGGCCGCAAGCTCGATCGGAATTTTCATTGTGCCGATGCTCTACGTCGTTTTCCAGCGCCTGCGTGAGCGTGCAAAGGCAGCCTTCAAGTCAAGCCGTCAGCCGAGTTCGCCCGACCGCAATGCAGTCTAGACAGCTTCGGCGGTGCTGTTCGTAAGTAGGACCGTTTGAAAAACCCGCGGCTCAGACGGTTCTGCCGGCCAAGCCATTGACCTTGGCATCTAGTTGGCCCCTATCTCTTGAAGCTACCCTTAGAGCGGCTCACGCCGCGGCTTAGAGCCTTTTCCGTTTCGATTGATCGAATCCTCGGCTACCCTACTCTAGCCGCGTCGGCGGAACTGCTGAAGTTGATAGATGGCGGCATGGAGAGCGGAGATGGGCCGGCTCGATAAGCAGATGGATCCCTTCCACCCTGCCGCTCATCTGACGACGGCGGACCGCGTCCCCGAGAATCTAGAGCTTGAGCAAGTGGACACGGCGTCGTTCGTTGATCCGGCCCGCGAGGAAGCCGCCTCGTCGCCCGCGCATTTTGGGTCGGGCCAGGCGGCGACCGGCGTAACGGGCTCTACCAATTGGATCGACCGAGGACGTCGCATCTGGCGGCGCCATCTCCAGCGCGATCAACTCCCCCGGACGGCCGGGGGGTCGATGGGAAACTTCGAGCGTTGGTTGATTGCACTGCTGAGCGTCGGCTTCGTCGTGAGCTGCATTTGCGCGATCATTGTCTTCATGCAGGTCAACGCGCGCAAATTGGAGATCGCAACACTGCAACGTGACATCATCGCGCTCAAGCTACGCGTAGCCAGGCTCGATCAGATCGCAAGCACCAATGAGATACGTGAAAAGGCAAGCAGTGGAACACCCAAGCCGCCGTCGGAGACCCATCCTGACCAGGCTCCGCTCATCCTGTCACGTGAAGAGATTCAGCTTATCCGGGACTATATCAAGCCTGCACCAGTTGCAGGCCCCGCGACTGAGGCGATAAAGGTCGGCGATCCCGTCGTGGGAGAAACCGTTCCCTTTCCTTCTCCGATCACGGAGAAGGTGCGGAAACTGCTCGGCGCGCGATTTACCATTCGCAATGGCGTTGTTGTCGTCATCCGCAGCGGCAGCCGTCACGCTGATGCTGTGATTGGGCCAAATTGACGAGAACTGGCCGTGATCACAGTAGCCGGTCGACCACTTATGGCTGGTTGTTTGGTGGTCTTTCAATGAACCGCCGGCTGCCATTGAGAAGCTCGAGGTTATTGGCGATGACCGGATTACCCGGATCGAGCGAATAAGCCTTCTCGAACTTCCGTCGCGCCGCACTCAGATTGCCGCGCAGCATGTACGAATACCCCTGGTCATTCAGGATCTGAACGGTTTCGCCTCCCAGCCGGATCGCTTGGGCATAGGCCTGATCGGCGAGATCAAAGCGACGTATCCGATCATAGCTCGCGGCGAGTCCAATCCAAGCCGTCACGTCCTTCGGCGATTTCTCGACAGCATCCCTGAAATAGCGATTAGCGATTCCGTAACTGCCCCGGTTGAAATGCTCCAGCCCCAAGCGAACGGGCTCGTCCGATGGATAATATTTGACGTCCGTTGGCTCCTGCACGGGGTCCCCGCCAGGCGGCTCGACGGGAGCCACGACGGCAGCCTCCCTCAGCGTCTGATCGCACCCCGCAAGGCCGATCCCCAACCAGCAGCAGGTCAGCATGAAGATGATACGCCGCATAAACCCTAGTCCCCCGCGCGGCCCAGCAGACTCACTGCACCGTTCGTAAAAGAATCACCGCTAATTTTACTTGCCAAAACCAGCTACCTATTCGCCGCGCCACCAACCGGCACTGATACTCCAGCAGTCGATCCTGCCCCCAATCCTTCTATGTTGACGTTCTGGGTTGGGGCAGTCCGTACGCCCATCTGTTTCGTCGCATCGCCAATGTCGGGAAGCTGATCCACTGGCTGTTTCGTGTTGCCATAGCGCGTTACGGCAGCACCCACGCGGCGAGCGTCGTATGCGATCCTGCGATCGCCGACGTTGCGCGGCCACGGATGGATGGTGTGGGTTACGGCGTTGACCTCCTTGGCATTGCCGGCACTCATCGTGATGGTGTCGGAACGCTGGAAATAGCGATCCACCTCGTCATGACCGGCCACGCCGTAGCATCCCCCGAGGAGCAGCGGTGCACATAGAGCCAGATACCTGATGGTCATCTCCCGCTTCCTTCTCAGTTGAGCGTTTTCACGACCGGCTGGTTCGCAGCGGCGGGCGCCGGAATGGTCGCAGTGACCTCAGGAGCGATGATGTGACCATAGGGGCCTTTGACGTCGCCTCCGGAATTGACGTAGTCATTGTAACGCTTGCGGACTTCCATTTGGCCATTGAGGAAGAAATCAACGTCATTGGCCGGAAGGCGGGAGTCGAGTGGCGATGCCAGTTGCTGACCGGGTGCCGCCGGCGCGACTAGGCGCGGGGTCACGATGATCACTAGGTCGGTTTCCTGCTGCTGGTAGGACTTGCTGCTGAACAGCGTCCCGAGGACGGGCACTGAGCCGATCCAGGGCAATTGCGAAACGTCCTGGCGACTGCGGGTCTGGAGCAAGCCAGCGATGGCAAAGCTCTGGCCGTCGCGCAACTCGACCGTAGTCCTCGCGTCGCGACGGCTCAGCGCCGGAATAGTGGTGCCAGCAATGGTTACCGCGTTAGCGAAATCAAGTTCGCTGACCGAAGGCTCGACGCGAAGGTTGATCACGCCTCGCGAAAGAACCGTCGGCACAAAAGCGAGCTCAACACCGAACTTCTTGAATTCGATCGTAACCGTGGGAAGCGCGCCCACAGTCGCCGTGGAAGCTACCGGCACTGGAAATTCACCGCCGGCCAGGAAGCGCGCCGCATCGCCTGACAACGCCATCAGGTTTGGCTCCGCTAACCTGCGAAGGACGCCTTTGGTCTCAAGTGCAGTTATCAGGACGTCCAACGTGCTGCCATTGTTGAACTTCAAAACGCTTGTCAACAGGCTGCCAAAAGGCAAGGCGCCTCCAGCCAGAGTACCCGCAGTTCCTATTAGCGGAAGGCCACCCGGAGTGGACACGTGGCCGCCGGTCACAGGATCTTTCAAAGGGGTTCCGGTGCTGTCCGCTGCGATACGCCCGGCTGAGGTTACCGCACCAGCCGAACCGCCGGCGCCAAGGCCCGTATTGAATCCTCGTGATCCGCTAGCGTTGGCACCAAAAAGATTAACTCCTAAATCGCGGCCGGCGTCGCGACCGACCTCCAGGAACCGCACCTCGAGCATCACCTGTTGCGGCGCCGCGACGCTCATCGCGTTGACGACGACGCCCCCTTTCGCGACCGTGCTGGTGGCGATCGCCATGGCCCGCTCGGCCGTAACTGCGTCGGCGGCGGTTCCGCTGAGCACCACCTGGCCCTCGGAAGCCGACACGCGGATACCTTGCCCGCCGGTGCTGGTCCTGATGTTCTGCTGCAGATTGCCGGTATCGATCACGACCTCGACGTCGAGGATCCCGATCTGCTTCATCGAGCTGTCGAACAGGATGACGTTGGTGGTGCCGGTCTGCTTTCCCTGCACGTAGATGAGATGATCGCTCAGTGACTTCACGTCGACGATGTCAGACGAGCCCGCCACGATCGTCGCAAAGGCCGTGTCGACCTTGAAGGTGCGTGACTTGTTGACGACGAGCTTGACCCGCTGGACGTCATTCATCTCGCTGACGATGACGCCGCCGGAGGAGCCCCGCCGGTCTGCAGCCGCCGCGCGGTCGGTGAACCCAGAGGAGGCGAGCGCCGCGCCCAGACCCACCACGCCGAAGGCGAGAAGCCTCCCGACCCTGTTACCCGAAACGCGATCGCCACTCATCCCCAGTCCCCCCACTGCGATCCACGGAGATCCCCGCAAATCTACGTGCTCGACGTCCTCAACATGTCCCCTCTGCGCACCACGTCGCAGAGCTTACAATCTGTCCCACTACAATTCGTTACTTCGTGTTTCCAAGATCATCCTCCCTCATGCAGGCAGCTTGCAAGACGAGATACTTACCGCAACGCCGCAAGCAGAAAGAAAACCCTTCGATGTTGCCAGCGCGCATCATTCTCACTGGTTGTGGGGAACTATCCCGCAGCACAACCGCCCTTGGCGCGCGCTCCAGTCGTGGCTTTGCGCTCGAACGACAGTCGGTGGCAGGGTTGGCGATTCGCCGGGCCGAGTAATTCCGCACCCGCGCGTTTGGCCCGCACGTCGCGGCCACGACGAACTGTAGCGAAAAATGTCAGGCGTGCTGCCATATCTGTGCTAGAAGGGAATCTGGTTGGAGGCGCTCGGCGCATTGAGCGCTGTGCCCCATATGGGCATCAGCATCGCAAAGTTTGCCTGGGAAGCTGTAACACTCAAGCTGTTGCTGTTGGCCCCCACGGTCAGCGTTGGCGTGAGACCTCCAAAAAACAGGAAGGGGGCCGCGTTCTGCTTGGCGGCGGTGGACAGGGGATCCCCGGTGCAGCCGGCCGGCGACTGCGGCGGGCTTTGAAGCAAGGCAGGCGTATAGCAGGTAATCATGACCGCTCGGGCGCCAGCACTCGCGAGCGTCCGCAAGGATTGCATCGTGATGGCATAGCGCCCAAGATCGAAGATGGCGAATATCAATGTGAAAAACGCCACGGACACCATGATGAATTCAAACGGCGCCATACCGCGATTGTCGAGCTTTCTCATCATTGCACCAAAGCGACAACTTGGGTGTAAACGATGCTGGCCGGCGCACAGCCTTCTGTGCTGAGGTAGCCGCCACCGCTCATGTCGATCGTTTTGGCGATCACTTGCGAACAGGTCGTATTAGAGCTGGCAGTGGTACCGGCCCAGCTAACGTCGACCTTGGGAAAGTAGATTGCCCCGCCCAGGCTAACCAGACCGCCACCGTTTATGGTGACCTTGTTGCTGGTCTTGCTCGGAGCCTGATCATCAATCAGGACGCCATTTAGATCAGAAGAGAAGGTGTTAGTGATGGGTGCGGAGAGATCAGCCGTACCCCCGTTGATGGTAAGCTGCGAATCTCCGAGCAAGACGAGGGTTACGCCTGTACCTTTCAGTTGTCCGCCGGTCATCTTTATGTTTGCTTTGTAGAAGACATATGTTCCCGGGTCCAAAACGTACTTGTCGCCGTTCTGCACCGTGAAACTGCCGTAAGCTCCAGTCCCCGCGCCGTTCGGCGCGCAATGCTTCCACCCATCCGCCTGAAGGGTGCATGGCATATTTGTATTGCCCGTCCTGCTGTTGAACGATGCGGTGTCCAGTTTGCTGAGCGGATTGCTAGCGTACGTCATGAAATAGTTGTGCGGCACGCTAACATTGCTGCAGCTCCCGGAGGGGGTGCAGCCACTTACACCATAAACGGCCCATCCCGAGCCGGTGAACGTTGGAGTGCTGGCAAGTTGAACACTGGTATCCGACATCAGAGCGCAGCCAGTTCCGTTGTTGCTGAGGTTACCAGCAAGCTTGAGTGCGCCTGAGTCAGGTCCAAGCGCCAGGACGCAGGCCTTGGTCGGCTGCTGGACCAGTGCAATGGCTTGGGCGGGGATGTTGACGGTGGTCAAGCCCAGCACTGCCGCCAAGTACGCCGGTTGTTGCTGACTGACCCTGGCGCGAACGGCGTTGCCCGTGCCCGCAGGTGGCGTTGTGAACGTGCCCGCATTGTAGGTGCCGATATCGATCTGCACGGCTCGCGAGACTCTGGTCGGTAGGCTTGTCGGACAGTTTCTGCCCGGATAGCCGGTAGCATCGTTGGGACTCGAGTTGCAAAACCCATTCTGTGCCGCGAATTCCTTGCCGCGATAATCCACTGATTGGGTGTCGCAGGCCGCACCCGCCATAATACATGAAAGCCGCAATGCGCCCGAATAGGCGGCCGAGTCGGCGGCGTTCTGCGCGTGCTGGCGGGTGACGTACCACGACCCCGCCTCGGCCCCGAGTGCGACTACTCCGATCAGCGGCACGAGAGCGATGACCGTTGCGAATGCGACAGAGCCTCGTTGGGAACGGAGTAGACTACGCATGGAAGCCCCCCTACTGGAAGCGTTCTGAGTAAGGCAGCGTGTAGGTACACGTGGTGGGACACAGCACCCCCCTCCACACAATTGGAGCCAAGGTGATGGTTGTCGAGAATGTAATGTACTTGGGAGACTCCAGATTGCCTGGCGAACAGGTGGCCCCTGCGTCTCCACACAAAACCTGAAGGTTGCTGATCGCATGACCGGCGACCGTCGTCTGTAGGCCTGTCTTCCAGCTCACCGTGCCGTCAGGGGCCAGCGGGTTCGCGTACTGCACATACTGCCCGAAGGAGCGCAATGCGCTCCATGCGGAGATAAACTGGAAGCCCGCGGCAGCCAGGTCGGCGAGCGGCATGAGCAGGAACGCCACCAAAACCGGGTAGACGATCAATGTCTCAAACGCGACGGCCCCGCGTTGATCCACGATGAACGACTTCTTGTGGCTCATGAGTTGACCTCGACCGATACTCACTCTTCCGGTCGTCGACCGGAACAGCACTCACCAAACGTAAGGGATCACTCTCCAGCGCGATGCTTCGTAATCGGAATATTCCGGGCAGTTGCGACGAAGCAGGTCCTCTTCGTAATAAATTCGGCAAACCTGAACGCCGATATGCAAGACGAGCAAGGCCGCTGTCAGCGGCGTCGGGCTTCTCAGCACCACACCCAACACGGCGATTTCTTCCGCAAGGTAGAGCGGGTGCTTGATCCATCGATACGGACCCGTTTGCACTACGTTGCGCGCCTGTGGCACCAGACTGAACGACCTGCCAAGATGTCGGATGGTGACCAGCATCATGATCATGCCGATCAACACGCACGCGGTGGACGCCAAGTTTGGTAACGCCTTGTCGGTTTCGCCGAAGAAGGCGATCGTCCACGGCATATAGGTGCCGACGAACGCCGCTATCCTTGGGAGACGGCCGTTCGCTTGCGCCTTCGCCGGCGGCCGCGTGATGACCAACAGCGCCAGGAGCACGTAGAAGACAGCGAGGCAGACACTCGACAGGAGCGACGGCCAGGGATCATGAGCCGATGATCCGATCTTGATGGCGACGCCAAGCGCCAGCAACATGAACCACATGCCGCCGAACAGCTGCATTGTCCGGTCGTAAGAGGACGTTTTCGAAATGGCAATCGTGCTCATGGCTACTTACCGAAGCTGGCGAACGAACGCACGAGGTGCAGAATGGGACTTCCTCCCAAAATGACGAACATGGCTGGAAGCAGGAACAACACCATCGGAATGGTCAGCTTGGCGCCCAACTTGTGTGCTCTTTCTTCAAGCTTGGTAATACGTTCGCGCCGGAGGTCGACGGCGACACTCCGCAGAGCCTGGCCCACCGGCGTTCCGTATTGCAGGCTTTGGCCGACCATGATTCCGAATCGGCGAAGCCCATCCGATGTAGCTCCCAGTTTCTCGAATGCGTCGCTGCGGCTTGGCAGGATCCGGAGATCATCAAGAAGGCCGCTCATGACCCGGGCTATAGCGGGATTGGTCTCCTGCATTTCTTGCGCGACGCGTGCCAGCCCGCTTTCCAAGCCCATTCCCGATTCGCTGCACACAACCAGCAAATCGATCATGTCCGGCGTGCCCAGTCGAATGGCGGCATCAAACCGCCGCTTCAGCACCGCCAGTATCAATCGCGGCGCTACAATCCCGATCGCCAAGCCAATAAGTGTGAAGACCAGCACATCCAGCAGCGGCTTCCCGAGAAGCTGAGCGGCACCCCCGGCGATGATCGGGCATAGCGCCATGCTGACGGCTTTGACACCGATCCAGGTCGGCAAGGCTCGATGATGGTTGAAACCCGACGATTGAAGGATGGTTCGTAGCTGATCCAAATTTTCCTCAGCATAGAAGCGACGATAACGCATGCCGAGTGACGAAAACCAACCGGTCAGGTCCTGGAAGGGCGCAGACCGGCCAGCAACGCCCATCACGGCGTTCGATACCCGGGCGTCCAATGTACGAATGTGTATTTCGCGGATAATCAACATGCAGGACGCAGTCGCAGCCACGACTGCCAGGGCCACCAGACTGAGACCAGAAGTCATAGTTCTGTTTCCCTTCTGACCATCCAACTTATCACCAAGGCTCCGACAAGCACCGAAATGACTGCGTAAGCCAGCAGCTTGTTTCCAACCGGATCGGTGAACAGCAGATCAACCGTTTGGGGATTGGCTGCGTATAGGACCCCACCTGCAATCAAGGGCGAGATTGTCAGCGCCCGTGAGGAAAAGATCACCTCTCCTGCCAGCGCCTTGGCGCGAGCAGCCAGCGCAACACGTTGCCTGACAGTGTCTCCCAGGTTCTGCAAGGTCTCGGCCAGGCTGCCACCGGACTTCAACTGGACGGCAAGTGTCACCGCAAAGATCGCGTACTCCGCCACCTGCGTTCGCCGATAGACGGCTTGGACAGCTTCCTCTGCAGGTCTTCCCAGATTCACTTCGCTGCATACGATGGCAAACTGCCCGGCCGTTGGCTGCGGCATATCCCGCGCGAGGGCACGAAATGCCTCGTGCACAGGCAGACCCGATCGCACGGTACTTGTCACCAGCTGGATCGCATCAGGCAGCTGTCGAAAAAGCTGAAGAGCGAAGCGACGTTGCTGCCATCCGAACAGGCCTCGTATCACAATGAGGGCCGCGATTGCCGCGACAATGGACGCGTAGACAATGGAATATCCCAGCTGGCTGTTCGCATAAAGGATGGCGGCTGCTCCGAATGCACCGGCAAGCAGAACATAGGCCGGATGCAACGTGTAAGGTATATCGGGATTGTAGTTGGACAGCCGATTGAGAAACTGATCCTGAGACCCGCTCTCCAAGCGGCGAATGGAGGGGAGGTTGGCCGGATGCGACGTTGGCAGGGCAACCGCCAACCGGCGATTGATGCGTCTTTCCCGAGCGTCGAGCCACAACGAAATGGCTGCTGCGCACATCGCGAGCGCCAGAACAGTGACGATCACGGACTCCAGCGTCATATTTGCCTCATGGCCTCGGCCCAAGCACCATCTAGCCCGAAATAGACAAGTCGGCTCTTGAACTTCGGAGTTGCAAGGTTGGACTTATAGCTGCCCGATATCCGCCCGTTCACATCCTCCTCCTGATACTCGAAGGCTGCGATGTCATTGGTGGTGATGACCTCCCCTTCAAGGCCGATCACCTCGCTGATCTGAACGATGCGGCGCTGTCCGTCCCGCATGCGTTCGACCTGCACAATGAGATCCAGCGCAGCGACGATCTGACTTCGAATGGCGCGCGACGGTAGATTGACCTGTCCCATCTGCACCATGTTTTCGATGCGGGTCAGGGCATCCCGGGTGCTATTCGCGTGTACCGTGGAGATCGAACCATCATGGCCGGTGTTCATCGCCTGCAGCATGTCGAATGCTTCGGAACTGCGCACCTCGCCGACGACGATCCGGTCGGGACGCATGCGCAGGGCGTTCACCAGCAGATCCCGTTGTGTCACCTGCCCTGTGCCCTCGAGGCTGGGAGGCCGGGTCTCCAGGCTGATCACGTGCGGCTGCTGAAGCTGCAGCTCCGCCGCGTCCTCGATTGTGACAATACGTTCGGTGTGATCGATGAACTGACTCATCGCGTTCAGGAGCGTCGTCTTGCCGGATCCGGTGCCGCCGGAGACCAGAACATTGAGCCGCGAGCGGGCAGCGATCTCCAGCAATTGTCCGATGGCCGGGGTCATCGAGCCGTTTTCGATCAATCCGGCGATGTCCAAACGACGGCTTGGAAATTTCCGGATAGAAATGCACGGACTATGGATCGCCAGCGGCGGGAGGATGATGTTGACCCGGCTGCCATCCAGCAGGCGACAATCCACCATCGGACTGGATTCGTCGACGCGCCGACCGACCTGCGCGGCAATCTTCTGAGCGACGGAGGCGATGTGATCATTGTCGCGGAAACGCACCGCAACTCGTTCCAGCCTGCCGCTTCGCTCCACGTAGATATTGCTTGGGCCGTTCACCATGATATCGCTGATCGACTGGTCCAGCAGCAGCGGACGGAGCGGCCCGTAGCCCGTCATGTCGTCGGCAATTTCGTCCGCGAGCTGCAGCTGCTCGCGGCCCGACAGCTCGAGCCGTTCCTGGTTGGCAATGTGATGGATGATCTCTTCAATCTGCCGCCGGAGAACCTCCCGCGAGACGGTTGCGGCCACCGCGGGTTCGATCTGCTCAATCACCCGTTCACGCAGCGAAGGTGGAATGATGGGTTGGTGGATCGCAGGTTCGTCGCGCCTTGGCGCAGGTGACGGCACGTTCGGTGCGGCTGCAGTCGCGCCGGCCGACGGCAACGGCAAGCCTATCGCAGATGCAGGGACGCCTGCCGCCAATACGTGAGCTGGTGCGTCGTCTTCGCGCCTACCAAACTTCTTCATCGCAGATGTGCTGTGAGCACCCTCCTCCACCAGCTAACCCGCTCGGCAGCGACACCGCTGATCTCCCGTACGATCGGTGCCAGGTGACGCCGCAATTTCCTGACGTGCTTCAGAGCTGGAATTCCGAGATTGAGCGCCTCAGTCATGCCCTTGCCGAGATCGGGAACGACGATGTCGGGCTCTGCACCCAACGCCTTGACAACCGCCGCCCTCGGAAGGCCCCCGGGACGACCGGCCCGGTTGAGCAAGGTAAAGACCCGGTCCTTGCCCGCGATGTTGATCACGGCGGTGCGTAGCGCATGGGCATTGCGAAGTCCGGTCACCTCGGATTCGAGCAGCACCATCACATGACGGGAAAGCGCAATCACGGGATAGATCGACGGCGGAAACGGGACGGGTACATCGACGACGATGTAGTTGAACCGTTGACGCAGCAGACCCAGCACGTGTCGTACGCCAGCTTCCGTAATTTCGAGCTGCGCATCGAGGTCCTCGTCGGCCGAGACCAGGCAAACCCTTTCGTTGACTTCGATTGCCGCGCGCTCGAGGAAGAGTGTGTCCGCCCGCGTCGGATTTTCCAGAGCAATACGCAGCCCCGGCCCGGGACGAACACCCAGCATCACGGCCGCCTCGCCGCCCTGCAGATGAAGATCAAGCAGGGCCACCTTGGCCTTGGTTGTCTCGGCGAGTTGCAGCGCCAGATTGATCGCGATGCTCGTGGCGCCGGCGCCGCCCTGCGCCCCGCAGATCGAGACCACGTGCCCGCCACGATCGATCTGGTTGGCTGCGACGTCGCCGAGAAGCTTGGGGCGCAGCTTGTCCAGCACCAGATCGCGCGTGAGCGGCCGCGGCAGATACTCGGTCAAGCCGAGCTCCAGGAGCTCACGGTAGAAGGTGATCTCCCTGTTGTCGCCGATCACGGCTACGCGGACATCGGGTGGACAGACGCCGGCCAGCCTTTCCAGTTCAGTAAAGGGATCATCGACGCCACTGATGTCTACCACCAGCGCGAACAGATCCGTGTCGGTTTCGAGCATCCGTATGGCATTGCGGATCGTGCCGCGCCTGATCGAGAGATTGGCGCCCTCGAGCCCCTTGCGCAACGCCGCGGCGCTGAGTTCATCATTGACGAAGCCGACGATGCGGTTACGCGTGACGATCGACGTCGATTCTTCAGCCGGGGTGGCTATGGCAATGTTCATCACCGTTTCTCCGACAACCTGTTATCGTAACCCGCCGCCGTTGCAGTCGGGCGTACAGCTTCCGATGCACCGTCGCAGCTGACGAGAGCGTCTTCCTCTTGCTTCCTGACCGTGTATTGCTTGACCTCACCGCCTGAATGAACGACCACTGCCGTTCTTTGTGCGGAAATTGCATACTGGCGGGCCAATTCAGGCGACACATCACAGCTCGACATCGCGCCGGTGTCTGCCTTGTCCCACTGATCGACCGCTGCGCGTACGGCCATGGAGAGCGTCCCGAGCTGCTTTGCGACGGTGACTTTCTTGACCTGCACCGGTGTAAGCTCCAGTGACACGGTCTGCGCTTGCTTACCTGCCATTCCGCTGACGGGTCGCGCGCCCTGCACGATCTCCTGATCGATCGCGATGACTCGAACATTACGCAGAACAGTTTCGCTGAGGGCGCGGCGCGCGGTATCAACTTTCTCGAAGACCTGGGTCAACACGACGTCGACGTGATCGCCCGGCCTGATGAGGCCCGAGACACCGGCCTCTTCGTCAACCTTGATGCTGATGGCACGGCTGTCTGGCGCCAGGACACTGGCGAGGAAACCCCGATCCCGCGGACGCAGGATATCCTGCAATGTAACGGGACTGCCCGCTTCGACGAAGTTGCGGATGAGCGAACCGGGAAGTCCGGCCTTGGACTCGGGGTTTTCAAGGATAGCGCCTTGAGGAACGCGCTCCGGTGGCACCGAGCGGACGGCGAAATCCTCTTCGCGGGCCAACGTCCCCCTCGGCAATGGCCGTGCCGCGACAAAGTATCCGGCGGTCGCCGGCGCCGCCGGCGCGAGGGGCGCCTCCGTCACTTGTACTGGGACCGGAGGCTGCGCCTTTGGCAGGTTCATGCTATAGGCGATCAGTCCGAACGCTGTGGTTGCAAGCAAAAGCACCACGATGATCGACAGACGCAGCGCGGATGACATTTCAGGATCCTTTGCTCAAAATGGTCCAGATACCGCCGCAGGCGATAGCGGCTCCGTAAGGCAGCGGGGCGTGTCGCAAATGGCGCCAACGCTCGATCGCGTAGATCCGGCGCGCGAGCGACGATCCGGCGGGCGCCAACCTGGGATATGGCAAGTGACGCATCATCAGATGCACCAAGGCAAGAACGCCGCCGGCCAGCACGGTGACGGTCAGCAACTGCATCACGCCGCTCGGCGGGAGACCAACCGCCAGGGCAACCAGCAGCTTGACATCGCCGCCACCAATTCCTCCGCGCGCGTATAGGACAAAAAGTAGCAGAAAGAGGATCGCGGCTGTGATCAGCGACACAGCGACTTGAATCGGGCTGGACAATTGACCAGCGATCCCGAGGAGCGCCAGCGCAAGACAAAATTCGTTTCGGATCAAGCGCGTCGCAACGTCCATCGTTGCGACATAGAGCAACAACAGGATTTCCAGGATCGAGGCTGTGGGAGCAATCCAACTCATGAAATGCACGTTTCAAAAAAGGTGGAAGGCAAACTAGCGGGAGCACTCCCGCAGGAGGGGGGCAGCTTGGATTGCCCCCCTCTGGCGCCAAAATGGCTGAATCAACCAGCGATGGCAGTAGCGAAAGCGGTGGTGATTGCGGTGATCCCGGTCGTTAGCGCCGCCCCGATCTGCCCACCGGCTCCACCACCGAACACAGCACCCACTGCGCCAACGATGCAAACCGCGACGATGATGTACTCGAACGAGACCACGCCGTCCTGGTCCGTCCGCAGACGCTTCAACGCTTCCTTGGTCTCGATGAAATGATGCAACATAGGAAGAATCCCTTCTTTAAGATGAATTTGCAGACACCTCGGCAACTTCCAGCGGCCGCGGATTTAAGTCCGGCCCCGCCAGCGATAAAACTATCCATTAAATGTTTATTATCGTCAACATTTAATATATAATGCATTGAATAACCGATTTGGAGCGCGAGACGAGCCGCTCGTACGGAAATAAAATAACGAATCCCAAAGAGATTCAAAGCAATAGCCAACGGCCGCAATCGAGTTCTGGGCAGAGCGCCAGCAAAGTATCGGAGGGATTCACCGGAATAGTACGGGTCGCCATCGGGATAATTAGATTATTTGGTAAATCGGAAACATTATGTGTTGGCAATGAACCGCGGTGCTGCGCCAACCCATTAAATCCACTCACACAATCGAGCGAATGCCGCGACCAGGCCGATGCGCATGTAGCAGATTTCGCGAAGTGCGGAGGCGCGAAGCGATACACCTGTCACGACGATTCAGGTGCTCCTCCGAAGATGCTGATCGCTGCCTTTCAGCCGCAAGATTCCGCCAGTTGCACTGGCGTGACCCAGTCATCAATTCGGGTTCGCGCATCGATATCTGCGCCGTTTTCAAGCAAGGCTCGATGAACTGGAACAGTCTCCAGTAAATCGCTACTCGAGCGGGATTCGGTCAAGCCCAACGAGATGCCAGCTATTCAGAAGCAGCGGGATGCATCACGCAGCCAGCAAGGCGTTGACGTCAACGCGGATACAGCCAATTCCACCATCGGTCCGGTGGAGCGCGCCCGAATCCCATGCAACCAAGTACCGACTTTGCAGTCAGCACCTTTCGCCATCTCCTCGCAGCGCGTCAGACGAGATACTCGTGGTAGCTGATAAGCGTTCCCGTGTTCTTGTCTGCCTCAGTCTGGAAGCTCGCGGGATCGTACTGGCCCAACAGGCTGATATTGGCGGTATGAACTCCGTCAGTCACCGAAAGGATTCCTCCAGTGCCGGCCTGATTTGCGACATAACTAGCGGTCGTGCCGTCCCCGAATGCGACGTCGAGGAGATCCAGGTGGTCATTTCCGTCAAACCCGGACACGACTCCGCTGAAGTCGAAGGAATCATGGAGCACGATTGTCCCGGTGGCTGCGGCATCAAGCGCAACATGCGCAGATGAAGCCGCTCCGAACTCGATCGTAGCCACGCCATCCATCAGTGCGGTGCCGCTGCCGTTCACACTGCCATTGAGAGTGATGTTGGCTCCATGCGCCCACAGCAGCCCTGAATTATCCACGTCGCTGTCGATGACCAGGCCGCCGCCGCCGCTGGCCGCAATCGTTCCGGAATTGACGACGGTGTTGCTGCCGGTGTCGATCTCGAGCGCGTTGGTGCCCGTCGCGTTGATTGTACCTTGGTTGACAAGGATCAGTGTCCCCTCGCCAAGCTGTCCGGCTCCCGAAATGGTGTTGTCGACGTTGGTCAGCGTGACGTCGGAAACACCTCCACTGACAGTGTTTTCGCTATTGTCGGACAACAGCACCTGACCGCCACCATCAAGCAGAATGCCGTGCCCGACAAGTTGAAGGTCGGTCTCGCCGCCCGTCGAGTTCAACGAAATCGTGCCCGTATTGTGGATGTTACCGGACAGCGGCAGCAATGCGCCGTTGCCGATCGTCATTGTGCCGGCATTGTCGACCATGGGCTTAAAGTCGAACACGAAGTCGTCCGCTGCGAGCGAGGCGACATCGACGCCATCCAAAGTGATCGTTTGACCGTCGGCCAGCGTAATGACGGCATTACCGTCATTGTCGGTAGCCAGATGCGTCTGGACGTCGGCGAACGTCTTGAAGCTGGCGTAGCCAATCAGGTCGATCTGATCATGCGCGGTCTCGAAATTATAGATGACGTCGTGGCCGATCGGCTGTGAGAATACAAGCAGATCGCTGCCACTTGACGCTGTGAGATAGTCGTCGCCGGAAATGGCGATGATGGCGGAGCCCGGTGCAAAAGCTTCAACATTGTCGGCGAATGTCTCGATTACGGCCGAGCCATCCGGCTGCATCCAGGTCACGGCCACGTCGAGGTGCAAAGCACCGGCGAAACTGACTGGCGATGTCACCATTAGCGACCTGACATCGGTCGTCTCGATCGTCCAGTTGCCATCGGGGAGCAGCGTCCCACCATTTAGTGTCCAGCCGGCGGGCATGCTGGCGACAGTGACGGTGGCGATTTGACCCTGATTGGCGGGCGATTCCGTCAGACCGAGATTGATGGGCTGCCCCGACACGCCCGCAGGAGCAAGCGCCGTTCCAAACGCAAAGTCCGCCGCGCTGAAACTACCAGTTATGCTCGCCAGAGTGGTCAGGTTGTCCAAATCGGCGACGAGTGTTGCGCCGCCTGCGATGCTCGGATTGGGATCGTAGTAAACCTGCGCGTGACCGACTGTCGAATTGTGGAATACGAACAGGGCTCCTGTGGTGATGTTGGAGTAACTATTGATCGTTGATTGAACTGTCGCTGTCGTCACGGATGCGTCTGTTTTGATGCCGACCTCCGTGTTGGCGAGATTTAACGCAGCGTTGTTGCCCGTTCTGACGTTTTCAACGGTTGTATCGACATCGCCAATGACGAACCGCCCGGCGGTTACCGTAAATTCCAGCTTATCGCCTGAGGTGTTGAAGTCGGTGATGTGGTCACCCGCGTCGGTGACAGCGAGATAGGCGAACGTATCGTTCCCGCCACCACCAGTCAGCGCATCTGCGCCACCACCACCCACGATCCTGTCCGCGCCAATGCCTGCGCCACCGTTGATCGTGTCGTTACTTGAACCGCCCTTGAGGGTATCATCACCGCCGTTTCCTGAACTGCCCATGATGACAAACGATCCAGACGTGACTGCGCTGGCGTCTACGACCAGGTCGCCGTTACCCGTGATGCCGGATCCGTCGATCGTGAGCGTTCCTCCATTTTGGAATGTCGAAAGGAATGTCAGGAGGTCAGCGTGATTTCCGTTGTTGCTGTCACTTAAACTGATTGTTTCGAAGTTTGTCAGGCCAATGCTTCCTGCACCATCGCCGAAGGTGAATGGCCCCAGACCACCACCACTGACGGCGAGAGTGTCCGTGCCGCTTCCCCCAGTCAGCATGTCACCGTTGTTGAGCGTTAGTGGAGATTGCGAGCCGGTCACAGTATTGGTGCCCGATACATAGAAGACTGTATCGGTGCCGGTCGTGAGAGCGAAGGGACTGGGGCTCGTGACCGAAATGGTCACCGTATCGACATCGGTCAACGCCCCACCCGCTCCGGTGTGGCCATTGTCGCTTGTCGTCATGGTCAGAGTGCTAGCTCCGGCAAAATTCGATGTTGGAACGTAGTTGACCGTCGAGGCCAGGGTAGAGTTGATGGCGCTGACTGTTCCGGTCAGCGTCACCGTCGACGTTCCGCTACCGCTGATCCCCGCGGTACCGCCTGAAACGCTCAAGGTGCCGTTGGTTACCGACAACGTGACCGTTTCGCTGGCGCCGTCCGAGTCGGCATCGGAGATGCTGAGTCCCGTGATCGCCTTTGTCGTGTTGACGTTTGTCGTCTGGGCTCCCGGAACCGTATTCACCGGCGCGTCGTTGACCGGGATGACCGCGACTGTCGAGCTCACGATATTGCTGGCGTGGCTGGCCGGCTGGCCGTCGTCAACCTGGTAGCTGATGGTGCGGGTCGCGCCCGACGGATTGTCACCCGAGTTCAAATACGTCACCGAGCGCAGGGCTGCCTGGTAGTTCGCCACGCTCGACGAACCCGTCAGTGTCAGCACCCCCGTGCTGGCGTTATAGCTGCCGGTGATGCCGTTCTGATTGGTAAAACCGAGCACATCCTGGCCGGACACGAAGTTGCCTGTGATCGACACCGTCGCGCCGGTCAGATTCGTGCTGTCAAGGTCCGACACCAACAGCGCCGTATCGATCGCGGTCGCCGCCTGACCCTCGGTATAGGACATTGAACCGCCATTGGCGTTCAGCACCGGCGCATCATTGCTGCCGGTGATGGTCACCGTGACGATGCCGCTCGCGGTGCCGTCCTGGCTGGTCACCGTGAACTGATCCTGGACCTGCTGCCCCGCGGTGAGCTCGTTGTGGGCACCGTTGCCGGTGTAGCTCCAGGCGCCGTTGGCATCGATGCTGAAGTCGCCATAGGTCCCGTGGACGTTCGATTGCGCGACGACGTGGGCTTCGCCCGTATCCGGGTCGGTGATGCTGAGCTGGCCGCTGGTGTTCAGCGCCGCCGCGGTGTCGCCTTCGGTGACGGACTTCGAGTCCGATGAGACCGTGGCCGCATCGTTGCTGCCGGTGATCGTGACCGTCACGATGCCGCTCGCGGTCCCGTCCTGGCTGGTCACCGTGAACTGGTCCTGAACCTGCTGACCGGCGGTGAGCTCGCTGTGGGCGCCGTTGCCGGTGTAGCTCCAGGCGCCGTTGGCGTCGATGGTGAAGTCGCCGTAGCTGCCGTGCGCATTGCTCTGCGCGACGACATGGGCTTCGCCGCTGTCGGGATCCACAATCGTGAGCTGACCGCTGGTGTTGAGGGCGGCGGCGGCATCACCCTCGGTGACGGACTTCGAGTCCGACGAGACCGTGGCCGCATCATTGGTGCCGGTGATGGTCACCGTCACCGTGCCGGTGGCGGTGCCATCCTGGCTGGTGACCGTGAACTGGTCCTGGACCTGCTGCCCGGCGGTGAGCTCATTGTGGGCCCCGTTGCCGGTGTAGCTCCAGGCGCCGTTGGCATCGATCGTGAAGTCGCCATAGGTCCCGTGGACATTGCTCTGCGCGACGACATGGGCTTCGCCGCTGTCGGGATCCACGATCGTCAGCTGGCCGCTGGTGTTGAGGGCGGCGGCGGCATCGCCCTCGCTGACGGACTTCGAGTCCGACGAGACCGTGGCCGCATCATTGGTGCCGGTGATAGTGACCGTCACGATGCCGCTCGCGGTCCCGTCCTGGCTGGTGACCGTGAACTGGTCCTGCACCTGCTGCCCGGCGGTGAGCTCATCGTGGGCGCCGTTGCCGGTATAGCTCCAGGCGCCGCCGGCATCGATCGTGAAGTCGCCGTAGCTGCCGTGCGCGTTCGTCTGCGCCACGACATGGGCTTCGCCCGTATCCGGGTCGGTGATGCTGAGCTGGCCGCTGGTGTTCAGCGCCGCCGCGGTGTCGCCCTCGCTGACGGACTTCGAGTCCGATGAGACCGTGGCCGCATCATTGCTGCCGGTGATGGTCACCGTCACCGTGCCGGTGGCGGTGCCATCCTGGCTGGTGACCGTGAACTGGTCCTGAACCTGCTGCCCCGCGGTGAGCTCGTCATGCGCGCCGTTGCCGGCGTAGCTCCAGGCGCCGTTGGCATCGATCGTGAAGTCGCCGTAGGTCCCGTGCATATTGCTTTGCGCCACGACATGGGCTTCGCCGCTGTCGGGATCCACAATCGTGAGCTGACCGCTGGTGTTCAGCGCGGCGGCGGCATCACCCTCGGTGACGGACTTCGAGTCCGATGAGACCGTGGCCGCGTCGTTGCTGCCGGTGATGGTCACCGTCACCGTGCCAGTGGCGGTGCCATCCTGGCTGGTGACCGTGAACTGGTCCTGCACCTGCTGCCCGGCGGTGAGCTCGTTGTGGTCACCGTTGCCGGTGTAGCTCCAGGCGCCGTTGGCATCGATCGTGAAGTCGCCGTAGGTCCCGTGGGCGTTCGATTGCGCCACGACATGGGCTTGGCCGCTGTCGGGATCCACAATCGTCAGCTGGCCCGAGGTGTTGAGCGCCGCCGCGCTGTCGCCCTCGGTGACGGACTTCGAGTCCGAAGAGACAATCGCCGCGTCGTTGCTGCCGGTGATGGTGACCGTGACGATGCCGCTTCCGGTGCCGTCCTGGCTGGTCACCGTGAACTGGTCCTGCACCTGCTGGCCCGCAGTGAGCTCATTGTGGGCACCGTTGCCGGTGTAGCTCCAGGCGCCGTTGGCGTCGATGCTGAAGTCGCCGTAGGTCCCATGGACATTGCTCTGCGCCACGACATGGGCTTCGCCGCTGTCGGGATCGGTGATGGTGAGCTGGCCGGAGGTGCTGAGCGCCGCCGCGGTGTCGGCCTCAGTCACCGACTTCGAGTCCGATGAGACTGTGGCCGCATCATTGGTGCCGGTGATAGTGACCGTCACGATGCCGCTCGCGGTCCCGTCCTGGCTGGTCACCGTGAACTGGTCCTGCACCTGCTGGCCCGCAGTGAGCTCATTGTGGGCACCGTTGCCGGTGTAGCTCCAGGCGCCGTTGGCGTCGATGCTGAAGTCGCCGTAGGTCCCATGGACATTGCTCTGCGCCACGACATGGGCTTCGCCGCTGTCGGGATCGGTGATGCTGAGCTGGCCCGAGGTGCTGAGCGCCGACGCGGTGTCGGCCTCAGTCACCGACTTCGAGTCCGATGAGACTGTGGCCGCATCATTTGTGCCGGTGATAGTGACCGTCACGATGCCGCTCGCGGTCCCGTCCTGGCTGGTCACCGTGAACTGATCCTGCACCTGTTGGCCGGCGGTGAGCTCATCGTGGGCGCCGTTGCCGGCGTAGCTCCAGGCGCCGTTGGCATCGATGCTGAAGTCGCCATAGGTGCCGTGGACGTTCGATTGCGCGACGACGTGGGCTTCGCCCGTATCCGGGTCGGTGATGCTGAGCTGGCCGCTGGTGTTCAGCGCCGCCGCGGTGTCGCCCTCGGTGACGGACTTCGCCTCGGAAGAGACCGTAGCCGCGTCATTGCTGCCGGTGATGGTCACCGTCACGATGCCGCTCGCGGTGCCGTCCTGGCTGGTCACCGTGAACTGGTCCTGCACCTGCTGGCCCGCAGTGAGCTCGTTGTGCGCGCCGTTGCCGGCGTAGCTCCAGGCGCCGTTGGCATCGATGCTGAAGTCGCCGTAGCTGCCGTGCACATTGCTTTGCGCCACGACATGGGCTTCGCCGCTGTCGGGATCAACAATCGTCAGCTGGCCCGAGGTGTTGAGCGCCGCCGCGGCATCGCCCTCGCTGACGGACTTCGAGTCCGATGAGACTGTGGCCGCATCATTGCTGCCGGTGATGGTCACTGTCACGATGCCGCTCGCGGCCCCATCCTGGCTGGTCACCGTGAACTGGTCCTGCACCTGCTGGCCCGCAGTGAGCTCGTCATGCGCGCCGTTGCCGGTGTAGCTCCAGGCGCCGTTGGCATCGATCGTGAAGTCGCCGTAGGTCCCGTGGACGTTCGATTGCGCCACGACATGGGCTTCGCCCGCGTCGGGATCCACAATCGTCAGTTGGCCCGAGGTGTTGAGCGCCGCCGCGGCATCGCCCTCGCTGACGGACTTCGAGTCCGACGAGACCGTGGCCGCATCATTGGTGCCGGTGATGGTCACCGTCACGATGCCGCTCGCGGCCCCATCCTGGCTGGTCACCGTGAACTGGTCCTGCACCTGCTGCCCGGCGTTGAGCTCATTGTGCGCGCCGTTGCCGGTATAGCTCCAGGCCCCGTCGGCATCGATCGTGAAGTCGCCGTACGTCCCGTGGACGTTCGATTGCGCGACAACATGGGCTTCGCCG
The DNA here is from genome assembly GCF_002936975.1 of Bradyrhizobium sp. AC87j1. Taxonomy (NCBI): domain Bacteria; kingdom Pseudomonadati; phylum Pseudomonadota; class Alphaproteobacteria; order Hyphomicrobiales; family Nitrobacteraceae; genus Bradyrhizobium; species Bradyrhizobium sp. AC87j1. The sequence goes on along the minus strand of NZ_PTFE01000048.1, from coordinate 1,572 downwards.
GTGTCGGGATCGACAATCGTGAGCTGGCCGCTGGTATTGAGCGCGGCGGCGGCATCGCCCTCGGTGACGGACTTCGAGTCCGACGAGACCGTGGCCGCATCATTGCTGCCGGTGATGGTCACCGTCACGATGCCGCTCGCGGTCCCGTCCTGGCTGGTCACCGTGAACTGATCCTGGACCTGCTGGCCGGCGGTGAGCTCATTGTGCGCGCCGTTGCCGGCGTAGCTCCAGGCGCCGTTGGCGTCGATGCTGAAGTCGCCATAGGTGCCGTGGACGTTCGATTGCGCCACGACATGGGCTTCGCCGCTATCGGGATCCACAATCGTCAGCTGGCCGCTGGTATTGAGCGCCGCCGCGCTGTCGCCCTCGGTGACGGACTTCGCCTCGGAAGAGACCGTAGCCGCGTCATTGCTGCCGGTGATGGTGACGGTCACGATGCCGGAGGCGGTCCCATCCTGGCTGGTCACCGTGAACTGGTCCTGCACCTGCTCGCCGGCGGTAAGCTCGTCATGCGCGCCATTGCCGGTGTAGCTCCAGGCGCCGTTGGCATCGATCGTGAAGTCGCCGTAGATCCCGTGGACGTTCGATTGCGCCACGACATGGGCTTCGCCGCTGTCGGCATCCACAATCGTCAGCTGGCCGCTGGTATTGAGCGCCGCCGCGCTGTCGCCTTCGGTGACGGACTTCGAGTCCGAAGAGACTGTCGCCGCATCGTTGCTGCCGGTGATAGTGACGGTCACGATGCCGGAGGCGGTGCCGTCCTGGCTGGTCATCGTGAACTGGTCCTGGACCTGCTGGCCGGCGGTGAGCTCATTGTGGGCACCGTTGCCGGTGTAGCTCCAGGCGCCGTTGGCGTCGATGCTGAAGCCGCCATAGGTGCCGTGGACGTTCGATTGCGCCACGACGTGGGCTTCGCCCGTATCCGGGTCGGTGATGCTGAGCTGGCCGCTGGTATTGAGCGCGGCGGCGGCATCGCCCTCGGTGACGGACTTCGCCTCGGAAGAGACCGTAGCCGCGTCATTGCTGCCGGTGATGGTCACCGTCACGATGCCGGTGGCCGTGCCGTCCTGGCTGGTCACCGTGAACTGGTCCTGGACCTGCTGGCCCGCGGTGAGCTCATTGTGGGCACCGTTGCCGGTGTAGCTCCAGGCGCCGTTGGCATCGATGCTGAAGTCGCCATAGGTCCCGTGAGCATTGATCTGGGCTACGACATGGGCTTCGCCCGTATCCGGGTCGGTGATGCTGAGCTGGCCGCTGGTATTGAGCGCGGCGGCGGCATCGCCCTCGGTGACGGACTTCGCCTCGGAAGAGACCGTGGCCGCGTCATTGCTGCCGGTGATGGTCACCGTCACGATGCCGCTGGCCGTGCCGTCCTGGCTGGTGACCGTGAACTGGTCCTGGACCTGCTGGCCCGCGGTGAGCTCATTGTGGGCACCGTTGCCGGTGTAGCTCCAGGCGCCGTTGGCATCGATGCTGAAGTCGCCATAGGTGCCGTGGACGTTCGATTGCGCGACGACGTGGGCTTCGCCCGTATCCGGGTCGGTGATGCTGAGCTGGCCGCTGGTGTTCAGC